>NZ_JBEYXJ010000037.1:0-70422 GCF_040645015.1 Streptomyces sp. NPDC046881
CATCTCAAGACACTCCTCGAAGCCGTCCCGGCCCCCGTAGTACGGGTCCGGTACGTCGAGGTCGTCGCCGACGGCGGGGTCGAAGGAGCGGAGCACCACCACACGTGGAACCCCGCCGTCGCGGCCAGCACGATCGCCGAGATCACCAGCAGGGCCGGGCCGTCGGGCCCGTGTCCGATCAGGTTCGCCACCGCGTCCGCGACGGCGACGGCCGTGAACAGCGCGGCGAGCTCGACGACGTCGCGCCGCCAGTGGTGCACGGGCCGCCCGTGCCTGGCCCGGGTCACATCAGGCATGTCTGGAGTCATGCAACCACTGTGGACCAGGGGTGTTGCGTGATCACGAACTGATTGTGACCGATGGGTAAAGCATGCTCCGTCCCATTTGTTGCATTTTCTACGGCCGACCGCCCGCTCTCTCCTGGCAGGGGCCCTACTGACCGACCCGGCCCGGCTGCAGCGTCTGTGTGAACAGTACAGTCCCGTCCTGCTCCCGCAGCCGTACCGTCAGCTCGCCGCCGTCCCCGTCGATGTCGACCTCGCCGAAGAACTGGTAGCCGCCCGCGGGCGAGACGTTCGACGCGGTCGGCGCCTTCACGAACACCCGCTCCGGTCCGAAGGTGCCGTCCAGCGCACTGGCCGGGAAGGCACCGGCGTTCAGCGGGCCGGAGACGAACTCCCAGAACGGCTCGAAGTCGGTGAACGCGGCCCGGGAGGGGTGGTAGTGCTGTGCGGAGGTGTGGTGCACGTCCGCCGTCAGCCACAGCGTGCCGGTGATCCGCCGGTGCTTGACGAACCGCAGTAGCTCGGCGATCTGCAGCTCACGGCCGAGCGGGGCGCCCGGGTCGCCCTGGGCCACGGCCTCGAAGTTCGGCCTGTTCTCCACCGGGTCCGGTACGACGAGACCGAGTGGCATGTCCGCGGCGATCACCTTCCACACCGCACGCGACCGGGCCAGCTCCCGCTTGAGCCACTCCAGCTGCTCCCGGCCGAGGATGCCCTGCGGGTCCACGGTCTGGTCGTCCGGCGAGTTGGCGTTGCGGTACGTGCGCATGTCCAGCACGAACACGTCCAGCAGCGGACCCTGGTGCAGCACCCGGTAGACGCGGCCCTCCCGCGCGCCCGGCCGCAGCGTGGACACGGGGAAGTACTCGCCGAACGCCCGCCGGGCGCGCGCGGCGAGCACGTCGATGCTCTTCTCGGTGTAGCGGGTGTCGGTGGCGGCGATCACCTCGCCCGGGTACCAGTTGTTGCGCACCTCGTGGTCGTCCCACTGGATGATCGACGGCACCTGGGCGTTGAACCGGCGCAGGTTGGCGTCGAGCAGGTTGTAGCGGAAGTTGCCCCGGTACTCGGCGAGGGTCTCGGCGACCTTGGACTTCTCCTCGGTGGTGACGTTCCGCCAGGTGCCGCCGCCGGGCAGCGCCTGGGTGGCGGCGATCGGCCCGTCGGCGTAGATGTTGTCGCCGCTGCACAGGAAGAAGTCCGGGTCCAGCTTCGCCATCGCGTCGAAGATGCGGTAGCCGCCCCGGTCCGGGTTGATGCCCCAGCCCTGGCCGGCCAGGTCGCCCGACCACAGGAACCGCACGCCGTCCCGGCGGCGCCGGGACACGGTACGGAAGGTGCCGGTCACGGGCTCGCCGGTGCGGCGCGGGTCGTCCGGGTCGGCGAGCAGCACCCGGTAGTGGATCTGCTCGCCGGAGGGCAGGCCGTGCAGCCGGGTGGTGCCGGTGAAGTCCGTGCCGGCGCCCAGCAGCGGGCCGTGCCACCGGCGCGGGTCGCGGAACGACTCGGTGGCCGAGGTCTCCACGATCATCCGGGCCGGCCGGTCCGCGCGGACCCACACCAGGCCGGAGTCGGCGGTCACGTCACCGGTCTGCACCCCCCAGCCCGCCGCGGGGCGTCCGGAGCGGGCGAACGCCGGGGCCGCGCCGAGGCCCACGGGCGGGGTCAGGGCCGCCGACGCGGCGAGGGAGCCGCGCAGAACACTGCGGCGACCGGGGAGCGGACGGTGGGACATGGCTGCGCCTCCAGGGACGGGATCCGGCCAGTGTGCACAGCCACACTTACGGGGGCGCCGCGGCGCGCACGCGAACCCGAGGTGAACTCCGGCCGGCCCGGAGGCGGTCGGCGGTGCTCAGCGGCTGCCGTCCAGGATGACCCGCGCGACCAGCGCCGGGTCGTCGTTCATCGGGCAGTGGCCGCAGCCGGGCAGCCGCACCAGCCGGGCGTGCGGTATGAGCTGCTTGGCGCGGACGCCCTGGCGGCGCACGAGGATCCGGTCCCGGCTGCCCCAGGCCACCGTGACCGGCAGGCCCGCCAGCTCGTCGTTGAACCGGACGGAGGAGCCCGCCCGCAGGGTCGCCTCGAAGCCGGTGGCCCCGACGAGCGCGAGCGTCTCGGCGACCACCGCCTCCGGCGAACGGCGCCCGGGGCGGGCGTAGATGGTGCTGGTCAGCGCGGTACGGCCGGCCGCGGTGCGGGCCAGCCGCTCCACCAGCGGCAGCGGCAGCCGCTGGGCGATGCCCCGCATCGCGAGCAGCACCGTGAACGCGTACCGCCGCTCGGCCTCGGTCCAGAAACCGGCGGGGGAGAGGGCGGTGACGGACCGTACGAGCTTCTCCCGGCCCAGCTCCAGCGCCAGCAGGCCGCCCAGCGAGTTGCCCGCGACGTGCGGGCGGTCCAGCTCCAGCGCCTCGAACAGGGCGCCCAGCACGGAGTTCGTGGTGGGCAGGTCGTAGGCCAGGCCGTCCGGCAGTCCCGGGGAGGCGCCGAAGCCGGGCAGGTCGACGGCGATCACCTCGCGCTCGGTGGCCAGGATGTCCACGACCGGGTCCCAGGCCTGCCGGTGGTGCCCGATGCCGTGCAGCAGGACCAGCGGTTCGCCGCGGCCCACGCGCGCGTAGGACACGGTCACATCGCCCGGGCCGTGCGGGGCGGGGACCTTGAAGGAGACGGTGGCGGACATGGGGTGCTCCTCGTCTGGGCTGCTGACGGACGCCGTAGACAGCTTGTCAGCAATTACTACCGGCCGGTAGCCCCCGGATGCCGTCCGCCGCACGGCCCTCAACGCGCCCGGCGCACCTCGATGTTGAAGTCGGCGTGCCCGAAGCCGCGGGACAGGGCCAGCCACAGCGGCAGATACATCTCCACCGCGCGCGCCGACCCGATGCCGCCCAGGTCCAGCACCCGCCCGGCCGGCCAGCCGAACTCCACGAGCAGCCCCGTCACCCGCTCCTTGGCCCGGGCGTCCGCCCCGCACACGAACACATGGTGCTCGCCCGGCACCCGTCCCGGATCCACCATCACCTGGCAGTTGACGGTGTTCAGCGTCTTCACCACGCGCGTGTGCGGGAACGCCCGCTGGATCTGCTCGGCCACGCTGTCCGACTCCACCGGGTCCAGCCGCGGCTGCCCGTCCTCGAACGCCAGCGGATTGGAGACGTCCACCAGCACCTTGCCGTCCAGGTGTTCCGCACCCGCGGCCCGCAGCGCGTCCAGCGCCACCCGGCCGCTCACCGCGTTGACAATCACCTCGCCCGCCGCCGCCGCGTCCGCGAACGTCCCCGCGTGGGCCCGGCCGGCCTCGGCCGTCGCCCACTCCACCGCCACCGGATTGTCCCGGGTGCGGGAACCGAGGGTCACCTCATGGCCCAGCTCCAGCAGCCGGCCGGCCAGGGTACGGCCCACCTCGCCCGTGCCCAGCACCGCGTACCGCATCGCCCACCTCACGGTCACCGGCCGCCGCCCGCCGGCGGTCCGCCGTCATTGTGATCCGCACCGCTCCCGGAGCCGGGCATTCCGGCTGGACACCGACAGGCGTGTCGGCTGGGATGGACCCGTGACCGCCGACCTTGCCACCGACGTCTTCGAAGAGCACCGGCCGCTGCTCATGGGAGTCGCCTACCGCATGCTCGGCCGGGTCGCCGACGCCGAGGACGTGGTGCAGGAGGCCTGGCTGCGCTGGTACCAGGCCGACCGCACCGACGTCCGCGAACCGCGCGCCTACCTGGTGCGCATCACCACCCGGCTGGCCATCGACCGGCTGCGCCAGGTGCAGTCCCGCGGCGAGGCGTACGTCGGACCGTGGCTGCCGGAGCCGTACCTCACCGAGTTCGCCGACACCGCCCCGGACACCGCGGACCGCGCCGTGCTCGCCGACACGGTCTCCCTGGCCGTCCTGGTCGTCCTGGAGTCGCTGTCCCCGCTGGAGCGCGCGGTGTTCGTGCTCCGCGAGGCCTTCGGCTACCCCTTCGCCGAGATCGCCTCCCTGCTCGACCGGGCCGAGCCCGCGGTACGGCAGCTCGCCGGCCGGGCCCGCCGGCACGTGGCCGAAGGACGCCCCCGGTACGAGGTCGACCCCGCCCGGCGCCGCGATCTCACCGAGCGCTTCCTCGCCGCCGCGGCCGGGGGCGACCTGGAGGGCCTGCTGACCCTGCTCGCGCCGGACGTCCGCCTGGTCGGTGACAGCGGCGGCAAGGCCAAGGCGCCGCTGCGCGTCCTGCACACCGCCGACAAGGTCGGCCGCTTCCTCGTCGGCGTCGCGCGCTCCGGCCCGGCGGACCTGTCCTTCCGCCCCGTGGAGGTCAACGGCGGCCCCGCCCTGCTGATCCTGTCCGGCGACAAGCCCGACAGCCTGTTCCAGGTGGACATCGCCGACGGCCGGATCACCGCCGTCTACGTCGTCCGCAACCCGGACAAGCTCCGGCACCTCGCCGACCGCTGAACCCACCGCTCCACCCGCAGAGCCCCCGTCGTGCGACGGGGGCTTTGCCGCGATGTCATACGGCGTGCCGCGTACGAACGCCTCATGAACGCTCCGCGGCAGCCCGGCCGCGCGTTCGCCGCCGGACCGAGGATTGGTCTTGACCAAGGGTGACGGCCGCCCTATCGTCGCAGAGAAGTGCAACAACCTTTAATAAACAAGGGCGCTAAAAACCGCCGGACCACGGCTCTTGCGGAGGACAGGGTGGGGACCACGCAGCTGGAAACGGTGCCGGAACCGAAGTACTGGCATCTCAAGACCGTGCTCACCGAGGCACTCGACTCCGAGTTCTCGGTCGGCGAGATCCTGCCGAACGAACGTGACCTCGCCGCCCGCTTCGGCGTGGCCCGGGCCACGCTCCGCCAGGCCCTCGAACAGCTGGAGCTGGAAGGCCGGCTGCAGCGCCGCCGCGGCGTCGGCACGACCGTCGCGCCGCCGCGCGTGGGCGTGGCCGTCGGTACCGAGCAGCACGCCTGGCCCGGCGCCGCCGGAGACGCCTGGCAGCCCGTCGACAGCGACCTGGCGACGCCGCCCGCCGCGGTCGCCGCCGCCCTGGAGACCGGCGCGGACGAGACCGTCCACACCGTCCGCCGCACCCGCATGTCCCACGGCCAGCAGGTCGCCACCGAACTGCTCTACATCCCGGCGGCCTCGGTGCCCGGCCTCACCGCGATCGACGCCCCGTCCGGCGCGGCACGCGCGCGTGCGGTGCTACGCGAGCTGCAGCACCTGCCGCTGGAGGGCGAGGAGCGCGCCGTCGAGCTGGGCTCCGCACGCGCGGACGACGCCAAGGAGCTCGACCGCCTCCCCGGCTCACCCGTCCTCGTCGTCACCACCCGCTTCCTTGTCCAGGGCCGCACCGCCGCACTGTCGGTGGCGACCTACCGCGCCGACACCTGCCGGCTGACCTTCGGCGAATCGGCGGGCGTGGAAATACACCACGACCCGGAGCAGCGGGCCTCCTGAGCCGGGAGGCAGCCCGCACACCGGGCTCTTCCACGGCTCCGGGCGGGGCCGACCCGCCTGGGGGCGTGGGGAACGGCGCGGCCGGTCAACCACGCCGCAGGGGCTTCACGACGACTCGGCAGCGGGCCTCGTGAGCCGGGAGGCAGCCCGCACACCGGGCTTTTCCACGGCTCCGGGCGGGCCCAACCCCCTGGGGGGCGCGGAAGGACACGGCCGGCCACCACGCCGCAGCGGCTTCACGACGACTCGGCAGCGGGTCTCGTGAGCCGGGAGGCAGCCCGCACACCGGGCTTTTCCACGGCTTCGGGCGGGGCCGACCCGCCTGGGGGCGTGGGGAACGGCGCGGCCGGTCAACCACGCCGCAGGGGCTTCACGACGACTCGGCAGCGGGCCTCGTGAGCCGGGAGGCAGCCCGCACACCGGCTCTTCCACGGCTCCGGGCGGGGCCGACCCCTCTGGGGGCGTGGGGAACGGCGCGGCCGGCCACCACGCCGCAGCGGCTCCGCGACGACCCGTGCCCCCTCGGTGCACGGCTCAGCGCCGCGTCACCGTGCCCTCCACGGCGAACAGCTGCTCCTCCACATGGTCCAGAGCCAGGCGCAGCGCCCCCGTGGCGACGGCCGCCTCGCCCAGTAAGGACAACGCCACCCGAGGCGGCCGCAGGCAATAGCGGGCCAGTTCCCGCCGCAGCGGCTCCAGGACGCCGTCCAACCCCGCCGCCCAGCCCCCGATCACGACCAGCTCCGGATCGAGCGCCAGCACCAGCGCGGCGACATCGTGCACGAGCCGCTGGATGAACCGTTCCACGGCCGCCCGGGCCCGCTGGTCGCCCTTGCGGGCCAGCGCGAACACCTCGGCGACCGCCTGCTCGTCCAGCGGGTGCAGCGGTTCGTCGGTGGTGGACAGCAGCGTCTCCGGCGTCGCCTCCCGGCCCAGCAGGTGCAGCGCGCCGATCTCCCCGGCCGCCCCGCCGTAGCCCCGGTGCAGCCGTCCGCCGATCAGTGAGCCGGCCCCGGGGCTCAGCCCGGCCAGGACGAAGACCACGTCGTCCGTGTCGGTCGCCGCGCCCTTCCAGTGCTCGGCGACGGCCGCCGCGTTGGCGTCGTTCTCCACCAGCACCGGACAGCGGAAGGAACGGCTCAGCCGCTCCCCGAGCCGCAGCCCCGTCCACTGCGGCAGGGCGGTGCTCAGCCGCACCGTGCCGTCCGCCTCCACGATGCCCGGCGTGCCCACGCCCACCGCCCGCAGCGAGCTGCGCGCCACCCCGGCCCGGCGCAGCAGTTCGGCGACCGCGCCGCGCAGCCGGTCCAGCCGCTCGTCCGCCGGGGCCGTCGCGTCGACGTCCTTGGCCTGTGCGCCCAACACCCGTCCGTCCAGGTCGGACAGGAGCGCGGCGACCCGGTGCGGACCGACCTCCAGGCCCAGCAGATGCCCCGCCTCGGCCCGGAACCGGAACCGCCGGGCGGGCCGGCCCTGGCGGCGGGCGCCGCCCTCGTCGGCCGCCGCCTCCACCACGAGCCCGCCCTCGATGAGCCCCTCCACGACGCCCTCGACGGTCGGCCGGGACAGTCCGGTGACGCGGGTGATCTCGGTGAGTGTCGCGCAGTCCGTGGCACGCAGCGCATGCAGCACCACCGCGGAATTGATCCTTCGCAGCAGCGAGGGATCGCCGCCGGTCAGCTGCCCCACCGTCCGTCCTCCCAGCTCGCGGGCGTGTTGGCCGGATCGTACTCGGCCCGGTGCTACCCGGCGAGTGCCGGGTTCCGCCCACGGCCGGGCCTGGGTCACCCGGGTTCCACGAACCCGGACTCGTAGGCCGCGATCACCGCCTGGGTGCGGTCCCGCGCGCCGAGCTTGGCCAGGACGGCGCTCACATGCGACTTCACCGTCTCCGCGCCCACCACCAGCCGGCCGGCGATCTCGGCGTTCGACAGCCCCCGGGCCATGAGCCGCAGCACCTCCGCCTCCCGCTCGGTCAGCCGGGCCCGCTCCAGCACGGCCCGCGCCGGCCGGTCACTGTCGCCGTACCGGGCGGCGAGCCGCCGTACCGACGCCGGGAACAGCAGCGACTCGCCCTCCGCGACGAGCCGCACCGCGTGCACGATCTCGGCCGGACGGGCCCGCTTCAGCAGGAACCCGTCGGCGCCCGCGCGCAGCGCCTCGTACACGTACTCGTCGTCCTCGAAGGTGGTCACCACCAGGATCTTCGGCGGCTCCGGCACCGTGCGCAGCACCGCGCGCGTGGCCTCGATCCCGTCCATCAGCGGCATCCGTACGTCCATCGCGACCACGTCCGGCCGCAGTTGCCGCACCAGCGGGACGACCGCCGCGCCGTCGGCCGCCTCGCCCACCACCTCGATGTCGGGCTGCGCCGCCAGCACGGCCCGCAGACCCGCGCGGACCAGGGGTTCGTCGTCGACGAGGAGTACGGTGACCGGCATCCGGCCAGCGTAGATCAGCAGGCGGGCAGCTCCGCGCGCACCTGCCAGTCGCCCTCGTCCGGGCCGGTCCGCGCGGTGCCGCCGAGCAGCGCGGCCCGCTCCCGTATGCCGCGCAGGCCGCTGCCCCGCCCGGGGCCCGGTACCGCCCCCGGCAGCGGATTGCGCACCTCCAGGGTGAGGGTCCCGCCGGTGACCGCGACCCGGACCCGGACCGGGACGGCCCCCGCGTGCCGCAGCACATTGGTGAGCGCCTCCTGGAGGATCCGGTAGCCCTCGCGGGACACCGGGCCCGGCACAGCCTCGACCGCGCCCGTCACCTCGGCGTCGACCTTGGCGCCGGAGAGCCGCGCCGACTCCAGCAGCCGGCCGGCGTCGGCCAGCGTGGGCCGCGCGCTCACCGGCCGCTCGGCCTCCCGCAGCACGCCCAGCACCCGCTCCAGGTCCTCCAGCGCGGCCCGGCCGGTCTCCTCGACGGCGGCCAGCGCCCGGGCGGTGAACTCCGGATCACCGGCCGCGCGCGCGGCACCGGCCTGCACCACCGCCACCGTCAGGGCGTGCCCGATCGAGTCGTGCAACTCCCGCGCGATCCGGGTGCGTTCCAGCAGCTGCTCGGTGCGCTCCTCCAGCGCGGCCAGCCGCTCGGCCGCCGACGGCCCCAGGAGCCGGCGCGCGGCGGCGGTGAGCAGCGCGCCGAGCCCGACGACCACCCCGTACAGGGCAAGCAGCGGCAGCGGCGCCAGCAGCGCCCAGGCGGGGTGCGGCGGCAGCCGGTCCAGCAGCGGTATCCCGGCGGGCGCCGCACCCCAGGCGCACCGGGCCAGTTCGAAGCAGCTGACGGGCAGCCACACCGAGGCGAACACGGTCGCGCCGCCGAGCAGCATGCGCAACTCCAGCCACAGCACCGTACGCAGCCGGTCCCGCCAGGTCGCCGCCGGCGCCTCGGATATGCCCGGGTCCGGCTCGGCGGGCGTGAGCAGCAGCCGCGCCTGCACCCCCTCGCCCCGCCGCACCGCGGGCACCAGGCCGAGCGGAACGAGCAGCAGCGCGGGCACCCACGGGGCCGACGGGACGACGAACAGCCAGACGCTGACCACCAGCATCGGCACCCACAGATGCAGCAGGCGCGTGTACGTCGTCCCGCTCAGCAGCAGGCGCAGGAAGCGGGCCATGGCCTCATCGTCGCAGGCGGCACCGACAACAGCCCTCCCCCGCACGGGGGAGACGCTCTCCACCGGCGGGGGAGGACCCGACTCCGCCGCCCGGCCAGGCTGTTGCCATGACCAGCATCGACGTACGAGACCTCACCAAGGAGTACGGCGGCCGGCGGGCCGTGGACCGGCTCACCTTCCGCGTGCACCCCGGCCGGGTCACCGGCTTCCTCGGCCCCAACGGCGCCGGCAAGTCCACCACCTTCCGCCTCGTCCTCGGCCTCGACCGGGCCACCGCCGGCACCGCCACCGTCGGCGGCCACGCCTACGCCGGGCTCCGCGACCCCCTGCGCCGGGTGGGCGCCCTGCTCGACGCCCGCGCCGCGCACGGCTCCCGCACCGCCCGCGACCACCTGCTCGCCCTCGCCGCGAGCAACCGCATCCCGGTCCGCCGCGTCGACACCGTCCTGGAGGAGACCGGCCTCGCCCCCGTGGCCCGGCGCCGGGTACGGACGTACTCCCTCGGCATGCGCCAGCGGCTCGGCATCGCCGCCGCCCTGCTCGGCGACCCCGAGGTCGTGCTGCTCGACGAACCCGCCAACGGCCTCGACCCCGAAGGCATCGTGTGGATCCGCACCCTGCTGCGCCGGCTTGCCGCCGAGGGCCGCACGGTCCTGGTCTCCAGTCATCTGATGGGCGAGACCGCCGCCTTCGCCGACCGGTTGCTGATCCTCGGCCGGGGCCGCCTGCTCGCCGACACACCGGTCCAGGACTTCATCCACGCGCGCGTACGGCCCCACGTCCGCATCCGCACCACCGATCCCGTCGCCCTCGGCGACCTCCTCGCCCGGCACGGTCACGACGCCTCCCGGGACGAGGACGGGACCTGGACCGTACGGCACGCACGCGTGGACGACCTCGGCCGGCTGATGTCCGAGGCGGGCGTCCCCGTCCTGGAACTCGCCGCCCGTGAGGCCACCCTGGAGGAGGCCTACCTCGATCTGACCGCGGCCGAGGCCGAGTTCACCGCACCACGCCAGGAGGCCTGACCATGCCCTTCGCCCCCGTGCTCCACGCCGAGTGGATCAAGATCCGTACCCTGCGCTCCCTGCTGGGTGCCCTCGCCGCGATCCTCGTCTGCACCGCCGCGTTCTCGGCGCTCGCCGCGGCCGACGCCGACGACTCCGACCCGCTGTTCTCGGTGTTCTTCGGCATCAGCCTCGGCCAGGTGGCCGCGATCGCCTTCGGTACGACGGCCGTCTCGTCGGAGTTCCGGGGCGGCGCGCTGCGGCTCACGCTGGCGGCGGTGCCCGACCGGGGGCGCTGGTTCGCCGCGAAGGCGACCGCGATCGCCCTGCCGGTACTGTCCGTCGGGCTGCTCACGGGGTTCGTCACGCTCCTGGCGGGCCGGGCGGCCCTCGGCGCCTCCGCGCCCGGCTGGGCCGAGGGGGTGCGCGGCGCGGTCGGGTGCGGTGTGCACCTGACGCTCATGGCGCTGTTCGCCGCGGGCCTCGCCACGGTCCTGCGCAGCGGCGTGGCCACCCTCTCCGTGCTGATCCCGTTCCTCCTCGTCGTCTCCTTCGTCGTCGGCGATCTGTCGGGCGGGGCAGCCGACTTCCTCCCCGACCGGGCCGGCCAGGTCGCGCTGCACAGCACCTGGGACGGCACCCTCGGCCCGTGGACCGGCCTCGCGGTGACCGCGCTGTGGACGGCGGCGGCCCTGCTGGCGGGCGCGTGGAGCCTGCGGCGCAGGGACGCCTGACGCCGGACGGGGGCGACGCCTGACAGGCCGCCAATTGTCAGTGGTGCCCGCTTTACTGGACGGCATGGACATCGTGCAGTGCCTGACCCTCATCGACCTGCTGTGCGACCGGGAGTTCCCCGCCGCGCACGGCAGGACGGAGCACGGCGAGAGCGGGCCCGGCTACCACATAGCCGCTTTACAGACGAGCGAGGACTTCTGGGACGGCGACGGCAGCACCCGGGAGGAGACCGCGGCACAGTACGAGGCCGACCGGGACGGCCTCGTCGAGCGGCTCGGCGAGCGCTGGGGCCCGCCGCACCACGTCAGCCTGTACAGCGTCCTCGACCGGACCCTGGCGGGCGAGGAGGTCCCCGAGCCCTGGGCCGGCCTGAGCGGCCACGTCCCCGACGTCCACCTGTGGCGCCTCCCGCGGACGGAGCGCTGGCTCGCCCTCGGCGTCTCCCAGTGGGACAAGGAGCTGCCGTTCCAACTGCTCGGCATCGTCACGGAGACCGACCCGCCCTGACATCCGCTCCCTGCTGCCGGGCCATTGCGTCCGGTGGCCTCCTCCGCCGAGGATGGCCGTGATCATCAGGGTGACGGTGGGGGTCGGCTGTGGCAGGTGCGGGAGCGGCCGAACTGCTGCTGGGCGGCACGGTCGTGGTGGCCGCCTCGGTGCAGTGGCTCACCGGCATGGGCTTCGCGCTCATCGCGGTCCCCGTGCTCGTGCTGACGCTCGGACCGGCGCAGGGCGTGGTCCTCGCGAACTGCGCGGCCGGAGTCATCAGCATCGCCGGACTCGCCGCGGGCTGGCGGCGCGTGCGGATCGGCGCCATGGTCCCCCTGGTCATCGCCGCCGCGTGCACCGTGCCCGTGGGCTCATGGGCGGCCGCCCGGCTCTCCGAACCGGTCCTGCTGGCCGGCATCGGGACCCTGGTGACGTTCGCCGTGGCCCTCGTGATGGCGGGCGCGCGCATCCCGGCCCTGACCGGGACGAAGGGCGCGGTGACCGCGGGTGCCGTGGGCGGATTCATGAACTCCGCCGCCGGGGTCGGCGGGCCGCCGTACTCGCTCTACGCCGTGAACGCGGGCTGGCCGGTCCACGAGTTCGTGCCGAACGCGCAGTTCTACGGCATCGCGGTGAACGTCTTCTCGGTGGCCGTCAACGGTGTGCCACGGCTGAGCGGGCCGGCCTGGACGGTGTCCGTGGCCGCCATGGTGGCGGGTGCCCTCGTCGGCCGGGCGCTGGCCCCGAGGGTCCGGGAGCGCGCGGTGCGTCGGCTCATCCTCGCCCTGGCCCTCGCCGGCGGCTGCTCCGTACTGGTCAAGGGGCTGCTGGAGATGACGTGACGGCGTCATCCGGGCAGCTGACCGTCGACCCCCGCGGCCTCCCGCAGCCGGGCGTACTCCTCCGCCATCGTCGTCGCGGTCCAGTGGGCGTTCAGGCCACTGGGGTTGGGCAGGACCCAGATGCGGGTGTCACCGATCGTGCGCTGCTGGGGGCCGACCCGGGCGGTGCGGTCGGCGAAGGCGGCCCGGTAGGCGGTCACGCCGACCACGGCCAGCCACCTCGGCTTCAGACGCGTCACCTTGGCGGTCAGCAGCCGGCCGCCCTCGGCGTACTCCTCGGCGGTCAGTTCGTCCGCCCGCGCGGTCGGCCGGGCGACCACGTTGGTGATGCCGAGGCCGTAGGAGAGCAGCTCCCGCTGCTCCGCCGGCCGCAGCAGCCGGGGTGTGAAGCCGGACAGGTGCAGCACCGGCCAGAACCGGTTGCCGGGGCGGGCGAAGTGGTGACCGGTCGCGGCGGTCATCAGTCCCGGGTTGATCCCGCAGAACAGCACGTGGAGACCGTCCGCGACCACGTCCGGGACGAGCCGGTCGCGGGCGGCCTCCAGTTCCGCCCGGGTGAAGCGGGCAGAGCGCGGTGCGCGGGTCAGAGGATCGCTCCGGGCGTGTACCCGGCGGCCTCCGGGTGCTGCTTGACGATCTCCTCGATGCGGGCGACGACCACGCCGACCTGGGCGGCGGCGGCACCCGTGAAGGACAGCTTGTCGGCCATCAGCGCGCCCAGCCGGTCACGGTCCAGCGGCAGCCGCTCGTCGGCGGCGAGCTTGTCGAGCAGGTCGTTGCGCTCGGCGCCCTGCTCCCGCATCGCGAGGGCGGTCGCCACGGCGTTCTCCTTGATCGCCTCGTGCGCGACCTCGCGGCCGACCCCGGCCCGCACGGCGCCCATGAGCACCTTGGTGGTGGCGAGGAAGGGGAGGTAGCGGTCCAGCTCGCGGGCGACGACGGCCGGGAAGGCACCGAACTCGTCGAGGACCGTCAGGAAGGTCTCCAGCAGGCCGTCCAGCGCGAAGAAGGCGTCCGGCAGGGCCACCCGGCGCACCACCGAGCACGACACGTCGCCCTCGTTCCACTGGTCGCCCGCCAGCTCGCCCGTCATCGAGGCGTAGCCGCGCAGGATGACCATCAGGCCGTTGACGCGCTCGCAGGAGCGGGTGTTCATCTTGTGCGGCATCGCCGAGGAACCGACCTGACCCGGCTTGAAGCCCTCGGTGACCAGCTCGTGCCCGGCCATCAGCCGGATCGTCTTGGCCAGCGAGGAGGGCGCCGCGGCCAGCTGCACCAGCGCGGTGACGACCTCGTAGTCCAGCGAGCGCGGGTAGACCTGGCCGACGGAGGTGAAGGCCTGCGAGAAGCCGAGGTGCCCCGCGATCCGGTTCTCCAGCTCGGCGAGCTTGCCGGCGTCCCCGCCCAGCAGGTCGAGCATGTCCTGCGCGGTGCCGACCGGGCCCTTGATGCCGCGCAGCGGGTAGCGGCCGAGCAGCTCCTCGACGCGGCCGTGGGCCACCAGCAGCTCGTCGGCGGCGGTCGCGAAACGCTTGCCGAGGGTGGTGGCCTGGGCGGCCACGTTGTGCGACCGGCCGGCCATGACCAGCTCGGCGTACTCGCCCGCGAGCTTGCCGAGCCGGGCCAGCACCGCCACCGCGCGGTCGCGCATCAGCTCCAGCGAGAGCCGGATCTGCAGCTGCTCGACGTTCTCCGTGAGGTCGCGGGAGGTCATGCCCTTGTGCACGTGCTCGTGCCCGGCGAGGTCGTTGAACTCCTCGATCCGCGCCTTCACGTCGTGCCGGGTGACCTTCTCGCGCTCGGCGATCGAGGCCAGGTCGACGGTGTCGAGGACACGCTCGTAGTCGGCGATCGCCTCGTCCGGCACCTCGATGCCGAGGTCCTTCTGGGCCCGCAGCACGGCGAGCCAGAGCTGCCGCTCCAGCTTCACCTTCTGCTCGGGGGACCAGAGCGTGGCGAGCTCGGCGGAGGCGTAGCGTCCGGCGAGGACGTTCGGGATGCGGGGCTTGGCGGGCGCAGAAGTCACGTGTCCAGAGTTTACAGTCCGTCCATACAGGGTCCGTACCGTCCAGGAGCCGTAGGAAACTACAGGTCAACGGGCTGTCGGACGGGTTCACGTGCGTCGGTTCGTGAGACGAGTGTGAGACAACGCCCGCCAGCCCGGCCCTCAGCTGTCGGCCGCGGGCTCCGTCTTCGGCCGGCCGCCCTTGCGGGCCCGGCGCTCGGCGACCTCCCTCTCGGCCCTCTCAAGGTCCGCCCGGTCCTCGTCGGTGCCGTGCTCCCGGATCCGCGCCTTCATGTGGTCCAGCACGTCAGCCGTGCGATCAGTGCCCAGCCGCTCGCACACGCGGCCGTAGGCCTGCCACAGGGGATCCGGTACGCGGATCGGCCGTGGGGTCGTGTGCCGCTTCTTCTCTGCTGACTGCTCGGCCACTGCTGTCTCTCTCGTAGAAGCACAGATCCTCGCAGAGGGTCTTGTGTATCTACAAGGTTCCGGATGCCGTGTAGATACAAGGTTAAGCCTCTCGGAAACGAGACGGCCCCCGCTGGTGCGCCAGAACCCCGACGCCCCGTCCCTGCCGACGTCCGTCTCCTCTTCGGTGGGCACCCGCCTGTGCCTGGCCGTCATGGACCGGCGCGCCAACAACAACGTTCTCGGCACCAGCGCCTACGAGCGCGGGCTGCGCGCCACGGACATCAGCATCGACGAGCAGGGCACCGGCATCCTCGCCCGCGGCCGCGAGGGCATCACGGTGCGCGCCGCGTTCATCAAGCAGACCAGGTCTGGGCGGACCAGGGCTTTGCCGGCCGCCTGGTCGACTGGGCAGGCCAGGTCCTGAACCGAGAGTTGAAGATCGTGTGCGCAAGGAGCCGGGGCGGCATGGCTTGCGGGTCCAGCCCAAGCGGTGGGCGATTGAGCGGACATCCGCGTGGTTCACCGCGCATCACCGTTTGGCTTGGGACTACGAGCATCACCCAGCCCACGCCGAAGCCATGAGTCGGTGGGCCATGGTCGGCATCATGGTCCGCCGACTCACTCGCGGACGTCCCTCCACTCGGCCCGGGCCGAAGCCGCTACGGAGGATCGCTCGGCAATGAGGTCTCAGTGGTGTCCGTAGACCACACGCCAGCGTGGCCCCAGACGCTGTCCGAGCTCGCATACGAACGCCTCCCGAAGCGGGGGCCAGTTGTTGAAGCACACAGCCAGTTCACCAACTTGGCAAGCCCATTCTCCAGGCCAGTCCCCCAGGGGTTCTGAGTGCTCGCACGAGGAGCAGAACACAGTCGGTTCATCGGAGTGCAGCCAACGCAGAAGCAGGTCTACGTACTGGTCCTGGGCGAGTGGCGCTGCACAGCGCCGACAGGCTGGTGGCTCGAGGTTCTCGCCCGAGTCGAATACCTGCCGTCTGGTCACTATGTCCACACCCGAGTTCATCAAGGCCCGCTCAACGTCGTCATCGGTTGCCCTGGCTTCGGCCTCCGGGCCGGCGAGAAACTCGCTCGGGTCTGCCAGCGTGCCGGGGGTGGGGTTCGCAACGATGACGCCCGTAGCCAGCAGCCAGTCCCGTACCGCCGCAGCACGATTGCGTGCGTCAGCCGCTGACAGGGAGATCTCCACCAGCGTCTGTTCGTGATCACTCATGCCGTAGACCGTACTGGCGGTCTCTGACACCGGAACCGTAGCTCCGATGTCTGCGCTGTCCAGCTCGGCAAGACCTTCACCGGCCTCGACGAAGGCCAGGTGACCTGCTGGAACTCCTGGATGCGCTGGTCGCTGTTCTCCCTGATCGCCGGCGCCGTCCTCGTACTCACCATCGCCGCCACGACCAGCGCCATCCCTGCCGGACCGTCCCGCCTCGTCCCGCTGACCTGCCCTGAACTCGTCCGGCTCCTACGGGCCTTCGTCCTGACACCACCCGTCCGGAAAGCGGAACACGTCCTGCGCTGGACAGCCTGGCGCCGACATCGTCAAGCCGTCGCGCAAGCCTGCCACCAGCGCCGACACGCTCTCCAAGACCAGCCATGACCGGAACTGCAGCTGCCGTGGCTGATGCACGCGAACGCGGCCAACACCAGCCAGCTCATCGAGTTCTGCAAGCTCGCCTTGAACGTGGGCCACATCGCTGCCGAGGACGTCGAGGCCATCCAGTCCTGTCTCACTCGCGCGGAGAAGTTCCGGAACCGCCGCAACACGATCGTGCACAAGATGCTGGGCTATCACACCTCTGCCGTCACCGTTGAGGAGATGGAAGCGCTGGCCGATGAGGTCGCGGTGTTGCGGGACGACATGTTCCGAGCGGGCTGGAACGCATCATCCGCCAAGCCTTCGGGCATGGAGAGGCTGCCGCCCCGCCTTCCTGGGCAGACGGTAAATGGAGTCACTCCGGCCGAGTAAGAGCCCGCTTCGTCGGCTACTCGGCGCCGTTCTTCCAGGGCCGCTCGCCCACCTTCCCGGTGCGCCCTTCGGTCTGCTGCCGGCGCGCGGCCGTGGTCACCATGAAGCCGATCAGCACCGCGCCGAACACCAACGGCAGTACCGGCCAGCCCTTGACGATGCTCACCATCAGCAGCACGGCCCGCCTGCGCACTCCGCGTACATGACGGTCGCCGACCAGGACGAGGCCCCGTGGTCGCACGTCCAGAAGCGTGGCGCCCATGTCGCCGGGCCGTTCGGTCAGTACTTGGCGGCCAGACTGACCTGAGTGTCGCCTCCGGCGCCTGCGAGCCGCCACCGCAGCCACTTGCGGTCGGGCGCGTTCGTGTTCACGGAGAGCCAGTGTCCCGGAACAACCACGCCCTGCCAGTTCTGGACCCAGAAACACTCCTGGCCGCTGCACTGCCATATGTCGACGAAGAAGGTGGCGTTGTGCGACCCCTCGCGACCCACCATCGCGATCCCTGTTCCGAAACCCACAGCGCGATTCGTCCCGCAGGTCGCCCAGTCCCAACCCTGTACACACGCCTGGGCGCCGTTGCAGAACGTGTCCCGGAACCAGATCTGCTCGTCCGTGGTGAGCACCGTCGGCTCGTCGTAGCCGGCCCGTTCGCCACTCGCCTGCTCACCGGCGTCGGGCGGTCCCTCGACCTCGACCGGAGTGGCGGGAAGCTGGTCGACCGCGCGACCGCTCTCCACGATCGCCTTCGTGCCGTCGGAGAACTCGATGATCTGGATGGCGTGGTCGTCTCCAAGCGCCATCGTTGCCTCAACGCGCGGAGGCAATGCCTGCTTGATGTTGGTGGTCGTCGTTGTCATCTCAGACTTCCTCTCTCTGGCAGGGGATGCGCGGTGGCGTGATGGCGTGCCCTGCCAAGATGAGTCTGCTGAAGCGGGATTGAGGGTCCACCCGTACGACCCCGCTCGTTCTCGGGTGGATCGTACTGTTGCGACTGCCCTACCTGGCCCTGTCGAGTGCGTTCGCCTTCATACGGCTGCTGCCGATGAGCACTGCGGACAAGGGTAATCTGGGGCCTTTGTGTGCATTCTACCAGTGCATCTAGTCGCGGTGCGGCATCCAGGTCGCCATCGTCGCCACCGCCCGGAAGGTGACCACCTTGTGCTGGCACCTGGTCACCAAGGGCTAGGGCTGCGAGTACAACGACAAGGCGTTGCGCCGCCACGAGCGGGAGATCGTTGAGCAGCAGGAGCGCGCCTACGCGGTGATGACCTCGCACTGGCAACCAAGCCACGCGGACGGTACGAACTCGGCGCAGGCCGCAGCCGAGCCGGCTCTGTGGCGATCGCCGACGACCACCGCCAAGGGATCACCTGCGACCGTCGCACCTACCGCAACGTCACCCAGGCCGTCGACATCGTGCGCGACCTGCTGGACAGCCGCAGCGACGCCGAGACAGCCGACTACCTCAACAGCCTCGACTTCATCATCGGGAACTGACGTTCCTTCACGGTGAACAACGACCTCACCGGGTCCGGGGATCACCGTGCTCGAGGCCGCCCGGATCCTCGGCGTCCATGAAGCTGCAATCCACCCCTGGATCCGCAGCGGTGAGACGGTCGCCAGCCGGGCCCGCCACCGCCGCTGGTGCATCGCCTGGGACAGCGACATCGAGGCGTACCGGAAACAGCGCGTGTTCACCTCCTCCCACCTCAAGTGGCGAGCGACTACCAACTACGAGACAGGACGGGCAGTATGAAGCCGACTTCCCACAGGCGCACGATCGCCGGATATTCGGCACCCCATTCTTCCTGGAAGGCCAGGAAGCGGTCCTCGGCCGTTACACCGGGGACCGCCGTACAGACCCTTTCACCTTGTTCCGCCAGCAACCGGTACGTCGCCTTGGCGCACATCTTCAGCGTTCAACAGCCGGCCCCAAGGGCACGGGCTCATGGTGGTCCGGCAAGCACCAGCACCACGGAGGGAACATGCAAGTCATCGCGACCCGGACTCCGCCACCCGGTCAAGAGGCCCAGGGCGGTGAACTCGTCGACTGTGACGCGACGTTCAACACCGTGATCCAGGACGTCCACGCCGTCGCCGAATGCGCCAATGCCCTGCTGAAGGTCCCCTTCAAGGCCCTGCGCCGAGTCAGCCTCGACCCAGCCTCCACCACCCGCATCGCCCGCGCCGCCCTCGTCCTGCTCCAGCTCGAACACAGCCGCACCGCGGGGCGCCGCCTCCCGCCGTAGGGGGCGACGCTGAGTTGCGGGCCTCCATGCCCGATGTCACGGTCTAAACAGGGGGACGCCGACGACCTGGCATTGGACAGCGCTGCAGGCCACGGCACTAGGCGTCGAGACACGAATGAACCGTGGCTCCCCACCCGTGGCGCCTGTCAATCCGTGAATCGTCGCGCCTCTGCAAACCGGGAAGCACACAGAAAGCGGGAAATTCAATGGTGAACGGACCGATGGACAGGCGTGTCTTCAATGGGCAACCCGATCGGCCCAATGGCCCCGTCAGGGGCCAGGGTACGGAGTACACCGGTCGGTACGTGGTCCTGCTCGACCAGAGCAACCAGGAGAGCGGCCTGAACGCCCTGAGTTCCGCCGCCGACATCGCGCCTGTCGAACGCGTTCGGGGCACCGAGGCCGCGAACGTCGCCGAACTCCTGGAACGTCCTGACGTCTCGGTGCACCTCGAGGAACTCGGAGCTGCCGTCGTCGAGGTACGGCCCGATCAGCGCCACACGCTGGTGACGACGGCCGAGGCGGAGCCGTCGATCATCGCGGCGGAGCCGGAGCGCATGGTGTACGCCATGCCGATCACCGCCCCGCAGCAGGCACCGACCGAGTTCTTCCCGGCCTACCGCAGCGACGAGGACGTGGTCGCCCGCCACACCAGGGCCGAAATCGCCGCTGCCCAGGGCCCGGCCTTGGACGAGCAGAGCTTCACCTGGGGCCTGCAGGCGATCCGGGCCAACCTGTCCCACCTGACCGGACGCGGTGTGAAGGTCGCCGTCCTCGACACCGGCGTGGACACCGCCCACCCGGACCTGGTCCGGTGTGTCGAGGCCACGATGTCCTTCGTCATAGGCGAGGCGGTCGAGGACGGTCATGGCCATGGCACCCACTGCATCGGCACCGTCGCCGGACCGAAAAACCCCCAGCAGGCACCCCGCTACGGCGTGGCCTGCGATGCCCGGATCCTCGCCGGGAAGGTCCTCAGCAACCAGGGCAGCGGCACCGACGGTCAGATCCTGGCGGGCATGGCCTGGGCCGTCGCCCAGGGCGCCCGGGTGATTTCCATGTCGCTCGGCGCTCGGGTCCGACCGGGTGAGCTGTTTCCGCAGACGTACGAGATTCTGGCCCAGCGCGCGCTCGAGCGTGGGACGGTGATCGTCGCCGCCGCGGGCAACGACAGCAACCGGCCTCCGAGCATTCTGCCGGTCAGCCGACCCGCCAACTGTCCCTCCATCCTCGCGGTGGCCGCGCTCGACAAGTCGATCACGCCGTCGTTCTTCTCCAACGGCGGAATCAACGGCCAGGGCGGTGAGATCAACATTGCCGCGCCCGGCAGGGACGTGCACTCGGCCGCTCCTGGCGGCGGGTATCAGACCATGAGCGGCACGAGCATGGCCACGCCGCACGTGGCGGGTGTCCTCGCCCTGCTCGCCGAGGCCAACCCCAACGCTTCCGCGGCCGATCTCGTGGCGAGCCTGAAGTCCGGCGCGTTCCCACTGGCACAGCCCGTCCGGGACGTCGGCGCGGGCCTGCTGCAGGCCCCGTGAGTGAGCCCACCCAGTCCCCGCTGGTCGGGGTCATCCTCGCGGTCGACCCCGACCGGTTCGCGGAGGTGGTAGAGGCCCTGCGGCGGGCCGGGCTCACGGTCACCGGCGAGCAGCCGGTCCTCGGTACGCTCTCCGGCACCGTCGCGGAGGACCGTATACCGGCCCTGGAGATGGTCGACGGCGTCGAATCCGTCGATCGGGAACGCGCTGTCCAGCTCCCCCCGCCCGACTCCCCGATCCAGTGAGCTCAGTGACGGCCGTCGAACGGCTGGCTGACGGAGGGCGCAGGGTCCTCCCGGTCACGGCCGACGAAACAGCCGGGGCCTGCCCGGCTCTGCCCTACGTTGAGCTGCTCAACCGGTGCGTCGCCAGTCCGTCACAGGGCCGGGGTCTGTGTGGTCCGCAGGGGTGACCCAGAAGGCCTTACCCAGCTCAGCGCTAAAATGCGCGCCTGCCCGGCCGTCGCCCGAGGAGCGGCCGGTCAGGCGGCGGCCTATCCAGGGCAGCAGGTGCTGCCGGGCGAACCGGGCGTCGGCGACCCGCCGCGCCAGCCAGCCCGGCGGGAGCGTCGCCGGCATCGGTACGTGCCAGTCGGTGTCCTCCGGGTCGTACCCGAGCGTCTGCCACACCGCCTCGGCGACCCGGCGGTGCCCCTCCGCCGTCAGGTGCAGCCGGTCCACGTCCCACAGCCGCGGGTCGGCCAGCGCGGGCGCCCGGTACAGGTCGACCACGACGGCACCGTGCTTCGCGGCCAGCTCGTCCACGCAGGCGAACAGCTCCTCCATGCGCGGCCGGAACCGCTCCAGCACCGGGCCCTGCCGGCCGGGGCTGCGCATCAGCACCAGCTGCTTGCAGGACGGTGCCAGCCGTTCCACGGCCTCGGTGAGCAGCCCGCGGACCCGGCCCATGTCGCACTTGGGGCGCAGGGTGTCGTTGAGGCCGCCGACCAGGGTGACGACGTCGGCGTTCATGGCCGCGGCCACGGGCACCTGCTCGTCGACGATCTGCCCGATCAGCTTCCCGCGCACGGCGAGGTTGGCGTACCGGAAGCCGGGTGTGCGGGCGGCCATCCGCGCGGCGAGGACATCGGCCCAGCCCCGGTAGGAGCCGTCGGGCAGCAGGTCCGACATGCCCTCGGTGAAGGAGTCGCCGACCGCGACCAGGCTGGTGTAGGCGGGAGATGTGGGATTCGTCTGCATGGCGACAGAGATGGTATCCCGAGGCCAATACCAGCCGGTCGGTCAGCCCCGGGTTCCGTGTCCGCCGCGCCCGCTCAGCTCTGGGCCGGCTGGCCGAACAGCTGGCGCAGCACGTCCTCCATCGTCACCAGGCCCGCGAGCCGGCCGTCGTCGCCGAGCACGGCGGCGAGGTGGGTGCGGCTGCCCCGCATCGCGGTGAGGACGTCGTCCAGCGGCGTGCCCTCGCGGACGCGCGCGATGGGGCGCATGTCCCGCAGCCGGAACGCCATGTCCCGCGGTGAGGCGTCCAGCGCGTCCTTGACGTGCAGGTAGCCCACGATCCGACGGCCGTTGTCGACCACCGGGAACCGGGAGAAGCCCGACTCGGCCGACAGCCGCTCCAGCTGCTCCGGGGTGACGCCCACGCGCGCGTAGACGACCCGTTGCAGGGGCACGATCACGTCCCGCACCGGCCGGCTGCCCAGCTCCAGGGCGTCGTGCAGCCGCTCCTGCGCCCGGTCGTCGATCAGGCCCGCCTCGCTGGCGTCCTTGACGATCTCGGCCAGCTCGGTGTCCGTGAAGGTCGCCGCGACCTCGTCCTTCGCCTCCACCCGCAGCAGCTTCAGCAGCCCGTTCGCGAAGGCGTTGATCGTGAAGATCACCGGCCGCAGCGCCCGGGCGAGCGCGACCAGCGGCGGGCCGAGCAGCAGCGCGCTGCGCACCGGCTCGGCGAGCGCGATGTTCTTCGGGACCATCTCGCCGAGCAGCATGTGCAGATAGGTGGCGAGGGTCAGCGCGATCACGAAGGACACGGCGTGCCCGGCGCTCACCGGCACGCCCAGCGCGTGGAACACCGGCTCCAGCAGATGCGCGATCGCCGGCTCGGCGACCACACCCAGCACCAGCGTGCACAGCGTGATGCCGAGCTGGGCGGCGGCCAGCAGCGCGGAGACGTGCTCCAGACCCCACAGCACGCTCCGCGCGCGCCGGTCGCCCTCCTGGGCCAGCGGCTCGATCTGGGAGCGGCGCACGGAGATCAACGCGAACTCGGCGCCCACGAAGAAGGCGTTGACGACGAGGGTCGCCAGGCCGATCAGCAGCTGTACGGCGGTCATCGCGTGCCCTTCCGCGTCCCGTGCGTCCCACCGGCGCCCTGGACGCGCTCGTCGTCCAGCGGCGCGTGCAGCAGCACCCGCGCGGCCCGGCGGCCCGAGGCGTCGACCACGTCCAGCTGCCAGCCGGCCACCTCGACGCTGTCCCCCACGGCGGGTATCCGGCCCAGCTCGGTGGCGACCAGGCCGGCCAGTGTCTCGTACGGCCCCTCGGGCACGCGCAGCCCCACGCGCGCGAGCTGGTCGGTGCGGGCGGCGCCGTCCGCGGAGTACAGGGCCCGGCCCCGCTCGTCCGCGCCGGCCGGGGCGAGGTCGGGCGTCTCGTGCGGGTCGTGCTCGTCCCGCACCTCGCCGACGACCTCCTCCACGATGTCCTCCAGGGTGGCCACCCCGGCCGTACCGCCGTACTCGTCGATGACGACGGCCATGGTGCGCCGGCCGCCGAGCCGGTCCAGCAGCCGGTCGACGGTCAGGGACTCGGGCACCAGCAGCGGCTCGCGCATGATCTGCGCGACCGTGCGGTGGCGCCGCTGGTCCGCGGGGACGGCCAGGACGTCCTTGATGTGGGCGGTGCCGACGACGGAGTCCAGGCTGCCCCGGTAGACCGGGAACCGGCTCAGTCCGGTCGCCCGGGTCGCGTTGGCCACGTCCTCGCAGGTCGCCTGGGTGTCCAGGGCGATGACCTGGACGCGCGGGGTCATCACGTTCTCGGCCGTGAGGTCGGCCAGGTTCAGCGTCCGCACGAACAGTTCGGCGGTGTCCGGCTCCAGGGCGCCCTCCTTGGCGGAGTGCCGGGCGAGCGCGGCCAGCTCCTGCGGCCCGCGCGCGGAGGCCAGCTCCTCGGCGGGCTCGATGCCGAGCCGGCGGACGAAACGGTTGGCGGTGTTGTTCAGGTGGGTGATGAAGGGCCGGAAGACCGCGCTGAACCAGCGCTGGGCGCTGCCCACCCGCCTCGCCATGGTCAGCGGCGAGGAGATCGCCCAGTTCTTCGGCACCAGTTCGCCGACGACCATCAGGAACACCGTCGACAGGGCCGTGCCCACCACCAGCGCGACGGAACTCGCCGTGGTCCGGGACAGGCCCAGCGCCGTGAACGGCCCGGCGAGCAGCTTGGCGATCGACGGCTCGGCGAGCATGCCGACCACCAGGTTGGTCACGGTGATGCCGAGCTGGGCGCCGGAGAGCTGGAAGGTCAGGTTCCGTACGGCTTTCAGAGCGCCCGCGGCACCGCGCTCGCCGCGCGCGGCGGCCCGCTCCAGCTCGCCGCGTTCCACCGTGGTCAGCGAGAACTCGGCAGCCACGAAGGCACCGCAGGCCAGCGACAGCAGGATCGCCACCAGAAGGAGGAGCACTTCGGTCATCGGGTCACCCCCGTCCCATGATCGGACAGGGTGGGGCGGAACGCGCGGTGTCGCGTACTGGGAGGCTCGCCCATGGGCGGACGCTCACAACCTTTCATAGAGGGCCGAGTGCTCCCTCCAGGGTAAAGGATGGGCAAAAAAAGCCTTCCCGGGGCCCGTCCCGGCCCCCGGCCTTACTCCGTGAGCGGCTTCACCCAGCGCCGCCACCGCTCCTCCGGCCCGTACCCGGCGGCGCGCCAGGCGTGCTGCGCGGTCTCGTTGCGGACCAGCACCATCGCGTCCGCGCGCCGCCCGCCCAGCCGTACGAAGCGCTCCTCGGCGGCGGCCAGCAGCGCCGAGCCGATGCCCTGCCGCCGCCGCTCCGGGTGCACCGCGAGCCGGTACAGATGGCACCGCCAGCCGTCGAAGCCGGCGATCACCGTGCCCACCAGACCGCCGTCCAGCTCGGCCAGCAGGAGCGCCTCCGGGTCGCGGTCGACCAGCCGCTCCACCCCGGCGCGGTCGTCGCTGATGCTCGTCCCCTCGGCGGCCGTCCTCCAGAAGGCCAGGACGGAGTCGAGGTCCCCGGGCACGGCGGCGCGTATACGCGGATCGGTCATGCGGCCATCATGATCGCCGCCATCCGGGCGTCACCCGGAATTCCGTCATGCGGACTCCTCCCGCAGCCGTGCCATCACGGGCGCGAACGCCTCCATGAACGGCTCCAGCACGGTCAGGTACGAGAACCCGAACCGCTCGCGCTGCGCCCGCACCTTCGCCACGACGTCCTCCAGCGGGCCGGCCAGCACGAGGGGCAGGGCCAGCGCCCGGTCCACGGTCAGCTCGGGCCGCCGCTCCAGCAGCGGTGCCAGGGCCGGTTCGGGGTCGTCGGCGACGGCCACCAGCTGGATCAGCAGGTTCAGCTCGGCGGGCTCCGCCCGGTCCGCCGCCAGCGCGCGGTACCGGGCCACCCGCTCGTCCAGCTCCTCGGCGTCCAGCGGATCCAGCGTGCCCGACGCCTTCCCCGGCCGGGCCCCGGTGAAGGCCGCGATGTCCGCGTGCGCGGCGGTCAGGCGCAGCATCCGGTCGCCGTTGGCGCCGATCAGCACCGGCACCCGGGACTGGACGGGCCGGGGAGCGTACTCCGCGGAGCCGAGCAGCCGCTTCAGTTCCGTCACCGTGCGCTCCAGGTGGTCCACCCGCTCGCGCGGCGAACCGTACGGCAGCCCGGCCGTCTCGTGCTCCGCCTGCACGTACCCGGTGCCCAGGCCCAGTTCGAGCCGGCCGCCGGTCAGCGCGTCGGTGGTCGCCACCTCGCGGGCCAGCAGCGCCGGGTTCCAGAAACCGGAGTTGAGCACGAACGTGCCGACCCGCGGCCGTTCGGTCGCCTCCGCCGCCGCGACCAGCGCCGGGAACGGCGCGGGCATGCCGAGATGGTCCGGGACGAGGATCACGTCGTAGCCCAGTTCCTCGGCGCGACGGCACCGGGCACGCCACTCGGCGGCGGGCGCCGGTGCGAGCAGGTTGACTCCGAAACGGAACGGACGCGCCATCACATCTCCCCGGTCGCGGACGACTTGGACCAGTTCCGATTCCATCACGCCCGCGCCGGCGTGATCACCCGGGTGGGCTCACTCGTGGGCGATCGCCGCCAGCACGTTCATCCGGGACGCCCGCAGTGCCGGCAGCAGGGCCGCCACCACGCCCACCACCGCCGAGCCGATCACCACCGCCACGACCGTGCCCCACGGGATGGCGAGCGCCGTCAGCCCGCGCAGGGCCAGCACCCGCTGCATGCACACCCCCCACACCAGTCCCAGGCCCAGCCCCAGGACCGCCCCGAACACCGCGATCACCACCGACTCCAGCCGGATCATCCGGCGCACCTGTCGCCGCCCCAGCCCGATCGCCCGCAGCAGCCCGATCTCCCGGGTCCGCTCCACCACCGACAGGGCGAGCGTGTTGACCACGCCGAGCACGGCGATGACGATCGCCAGCCCGAGCAGCGCGTACACCAGGTACAGCAGCACGGCGATCTGGTCGTGGACCAGGTCCTTGTAGTCGGCCTGGTCGCGCACCTGGACCTGCGGGAAGGACCGGAGCGCCCGCTCCAGGCGGGGCCGCAGGCTGGCCGGGTCGGTGCCGGGGGCCGCGTTGACGTAGAGCGCCGCGTCCTGCCCGTTCGGCACGTACCGCTCCAGGGTCGCCAGGCCGAGGAAGAGGCCGCCCTGGTTGCCGAAGCCGTCGGCCGCCTCCTGGTCGGTCAGCGCCCCGACGGTCAGCTCCGCCCGGCGCCCGCCCGGGAACCCGACCGGCAGCACACTGCCGACCCGCACCCCGTGGTCCTCCGCGTAGCCGGCGTCCAGGGCGAGGTGCCCCTCGGCCAGGGCGGCCGCCGAGCCGCCCCGCGCGTAGGTGATGTGCGCGACGTCGTCGAGCCGCGGGCCGTACCCGGCGGCGGACGTCGTCACCCGCCGGCCGTCCGGCAGGCGCACGGCGACCGGGGTGAGCCGCTGCCGTACGACGAGCCCGACCCCCGGTGTCGCGGCCACCCGGTCCGCGATCTGTCGGGTGAACGGCATGAAGTTGCCGTTCTGGACGACGAAGTCGGCGCCCAGCGTGCGGTCGATCTGCCGGTCGAACGACGCGGACATCGAGGCGCCGGCCACCGACATCCCGCCGACCAGGGCCAGGCCCACCATCAGCGCGGCGGCCGTGGCGCCGGTCCGGCGCGGATTGCGCAACGCGTTGCGCTGGCTCATCCGGCCGACCGGGCCGAACAGCGCCGGGAAGGCCGCGCCCAGCACCCGGATCACGGGCCGTACCAGCAGCGGGCCGGCCACCACGGTCGCGATCAGCGTCAGCACGACACCGACCCCCAGCAGGGAGGCGGCCTGCGCGGTCCGGGTCGCCGTCGCGCACCCGGCCAGCGCCGCCGCGCCGGCCGCCCCGACCACCGCCCCGGCGATCGCCCGCACCTTCAACGGCCGGGCCGCGCCGGCCCCTTCGGCGACCCCGTCGCCGGCGAGCGCCGCCATCGGCGAGACGGCCGCCGCGCGCCGCGCGGGCAGATACGCGGCCACGAAGGTCACGCCGAGGCCGACGGCACAGGCCGTGACCGGCGTCCCCCAGCCGATCACCAGCTCCGCGGCCCGCAGGTTCATCCCGAACGCGCTCATCAGCCGGATCAGCCCGAACGCCAGCCCGATCCCGGCGCCCAGCCCGAGCGTCGAG
The DNA here is from genome assembly GCF_040645015.1 of Streptomyces sp. NPDC046881. Taxonomy (NCBI): domain Bacteria; kingdom Bacillati; phylum Actinomycetota; class Actinomycetes; order Kitasatosporales; family Streptomycetaceae; genus Streptomyces; species Streptomyces sp. NPDC046881. Next base: position 27,465 of record NZ_JBEYXJ010000037.1, read on the forward strand.
CCGGCCAGCCCCAGCAGCAGCGCCTCGGTGAGCACCGAGCGCCGCAGCTGGCGCCGGTCCGCGCCCAGCGCCCGCAGCAGGCCCAGTTCCCGGGTGCGCTGGGCGATCAGCATGGAGAAGGTGTTGACGATCAGGAACACGCCGACCAGCAGGGCGACACCCGCGAAGCCCAGCATCACGTACTTGACCACGTCGAGGAAGGTGCCGAGCGCGGCCGCGGCCGACTTCGCCTGTTCACCGGCGGTCTTCACGTCGTACGCGCGGGTGCCGACCGCCGCGCCGATCCGGCCCTTGAGTTCCGTGTCGGACACGCCCGGTGCCGCGTCCGCCGCGATGCCGGTCGCCCGCGCGGACGAGCCGAGCAACTCCCGGCCGGCCACCGCCGGGTCGAGGTACAGCAGGGCCGCGCCCGGATTGGTCGTGGTGAACGTGGCGATGCCGACGACCCGGACCCGGAAGGTGCCCGGCTGGGCCTGCACGGTCAGGGTGTCCCCGGTCCGCACGTGCCTCCGGCCGGCCGTGTCCGCGTCCAGCAGCGCCTCACCGGCCCCGCGCGGCGCGTGACCGGAGGTCAGCCGCACCGGGCTGCGGCCGGTGGGGTACCAGGCGGCGGCGACGGTGGGGGCGCCGGTGGTCGGGCCGACGGACCGGTTGCGGCGGTCGACCACCACCACGTTCTGCACCGACACCAGCGCGCGAGCCGCCGCCACCCCGTCGACCCCGGCCACCCGGTCCCGCAGCGCGGCCGGCACCGTCTGCACCGCGCCGCTCGCCCGCGCCGACCGAAGGTCCTGCCGGGGCTGGACCGTCACATCGGCGGCGGTGGAGGCGAACAGCCGGTCGAAGGTGCGGGTGACGGTGTCGGAGAAGATCAGGCTGCCCGCCACGAACGCCACGGAAAGGATCACGGCCAGCGCGGAGAGCGCCAGCCGCCCCTTGTGCGCGAGGAAGCTCCTCAGGGTCGCCTTGAGCACCGGGTCAGCCCTCCTCGGCGATGCGGCCGTCGCCGGGCCGGCCCCGGACCACGTCGAACTCCGGGGGCTGGGGATGTCCCCCGGGAAACACCCGCATCCGCTCCAGCACGGCCTCTGCCGTCGGCTCGGGCATCTCGTCCACGATCCGCCCGTCGGCGAGGAAGAGCACCAGGTCGGAGTGGGCGGCGGCGCCCGGGTCGTGCGTCACCATGACGACGGTCTGCCCGAGGTCGTCCACGGCACCGCGCAGGAAGCCCAGCACCTCCAGGCCGGCCCGCGAGTCCAGGTTGCCGGTCGGCTCGTCGGCGAAGACCAGCTCCGGCCGGGAGACCAGCGCCCGCGCGCAGGCCACCCGCTGCTGCTGGCCACCGGAGAGCCGGGCCGGGCGGTGCGTCAGGCGGTCCCGCAGCCCGAGCGTGTCGACGACCTGGTCCAGCCAGCGCGGGTCGGGCTTCCGGCCGGCGATGTCCATCGGCAGGGTGATGTTCTCGGCCGCGGTCAGCGTCGGAATCAGGTTGAACGACTGGAACACGAACCCGACCCGGTCCCGGCGCAGCCGGGTCAGCTCCCGCTCCCGCAGCCCCGTGATCTCGGTGCCGCCGAGCCAGATCCGGCCGGCCGAGACGGTGTCGAGGCCCGCGAGGCAGTGCATGAGCGTGGACTTCCCGGATCCCGACGGGCCCATCACGGCGGTGAACCGGCCCCGCGCGATGTCGACGTCCACCGCGTCCAGGGCGAGTACGGCCGTCTCACCGGAGCCGTAGGCCTTGGTCAGCCCGCGGGCGCGGGCCGCGATCCCGCCGTCCGGTGTGCGGTCGGGTGCGTGCTGCGCAGCAGGTGTCGACAAGACAGCCTCCCCGTCGCCGGAACCGCCTTCCGCGGACGGCCGTACGGCTCCGCCCGCCCCGGGCGGGCGTCACACCACCGCCCGTCCCGGGCGAGCGTAAGGGACGCGCGGGCCCGGCGCAGCGCTTCCGTGCGCCCTTGCCGGCGCTAGCAATCCGGCGCTAGCGTCGAGGCATGGCGAAGACCCAGCTGAACGTGCGCGTGGACGAGGACACCGCCCGCGCGGCGCGCGAGCGCGCCCAGGCCCGCGGGATGAGCGTCAACCGCTACATCGAAGAGCTGGTCAGACAGGACGCCGGGGAGGCGGGCCGCACCTTCGTGGAGGCCGCCGCCGACTTCATGAAGAGCTACGCGTCCGTGTTCGCCGAGGAGTTCGCCGAGACCCGCGGCGCCGATGCCGGCGAAGGCGGCCGCTGATCCGTTGAACGAGCTCCGTATCGACCTGGCCTGGCTCCTCATGCTCGCCGAACAGCGGACCCCGGGGGACCCCCAGGTCACCGACTGGGGCGCCCTGGTCGCCGCCGTGGCCCGGCACCGGGCCGAGATATTCGGCGTGCCCGTCTACGACACCCCGCAGGCCCGCGCCGCCTCCCTGCTCCAGCTGCTGATCCACGTCCCCGCGCTGGAGCGCTCCAACGCGCTGTTCGCCTCGGCGGTCGCCTACGCCTACCTGGTCGCCAGCGGCGAGAAGGTCGCCACCACCCCCGAACAGGTCCGGGACCTCGCCCGGCTGGTCAAGGACGGCGGGGCGAGCGTCGACGACATCGCGCGGGAACTGCGCGGCTGGAGCATCTGATCAGCGGGCGGCCGGTTCGTCCGGCCGCCAGGCGACGCCGAGCGAGCAGTACGACGTCGGCAGCGCCGGCCCTTTCTCCGGCAGCAGCACCCGCCGGTGCGGGCCGAGGCGGAAACCGGCGGCGCGCAGCGCGGCGAGCGGATCCCGGGTCAGGTGGCAGCCGCCGTTCAGGACCGGCCACAGGGTGCGGTCCAGGGCCTGCTGGGTCAGCGTCATCACCCGGCCGCCGCCCCGCCCGTGCTCGAAGAACCGCACCTCGCCGCCGGGGCGGAGCACCCGTCGTACCTCGCCGAGCGCCCGCTCGACGTCCCGCACGCTGCACAGCACCAGCGACAGCACGGCCGCGTCGAACGCCTCGCTCTTCACCGGCAGGGCCTCGGCCGAGCCCGGCACCACGTCGACCGGCACCTCGGCGCGCAGGGCGGCCTCCAGCGCCAGCTGCCTGAGCAGCGGCTCCGGTTCGATCGCGACGACCTCCGCGACGGTGCCGGGGTAGTGCCGGAAGTTCAGCCCGTTGCCCGCGCCGATCTCGATCACCCGCCCGGACAGCCCGGCGAGCAGCCGCTCCCGCACCCCGGCCATCCCGAGCCGGGACTCGGCGCCCACGCTGATCCGGGCGTAGTAACGGGCGAACACCGGATGGTGGACGGGACTGCGCGCAACCCGGCCGGAACGGGTGGACAGCAGCCGCATGGCAACCTCCCTGGACAGCACGGTCCTGGGGAGAGTGTCCCCCGCGACACGCCCCCGCATCCCACCGAACGACTCCCACAGCCGGCCACTCACCCCGAAGTCCCGGGGCACGACCGCCTTGCCGGTGCGCGCCTACGGTCCCTGCCGGGCCCGGAACGCCCCGGCGCCCCCGTCCAGCCGGGGGCGAACCGGCCTGGTGCTGCCGGGCTTCTGGCTGTGGCTTGGGTCGTTTTTTCGGCGCGGGCGCCCGTTGCTCTCGTCGGAGTTCCGGGGGAGGTGTACGGGCGCCGTGCCGGTCGTGGGGCTACGGGGCCTGGCGGATGCGGAAGGCCTCGGCGCCCCCGTCCAGCCGGGGGCGAGCCGACCTGGTGCTGCCGTGCGTCCGGGTGTGGCTTTGTCGGTTTTTCGGGCGCGGGCGTCCGTTGCTCTCGCCGGGGTTCCGCGGGGAGGTGGCGGCCGCCGCGCCGGTGCGCGCCTACGGTCCCTGCCGGGCCCGGAACGCCCCGGCGCTCCCGTCCAGCCGGGGGCGAGCCGGCCTGGTGCTGCCGTGCGTCCGGGTGTGGCCTGTGTCGGCCTTTCCGGCGCGGGCGCCCGTTGCTCTCGTCGGAGTTCCGGGGGAGGTGTACGGGCGCCGTGCCGGTCGTGGGGCTACGGGGCCTGGCGGATGCGGAAGGCCTCGGCGTCCCAGGTGCCGTCCAGTCGGGGGGCGAGCCAGCCCGGTGCCGCCGTGCGGAACTCCGCGGGGGGCAGTGTCCCGGCGCCGGTGGGCAGTGCGCCCAGCAGCGGGGCGCCGGCGACCTCGGGCAGGTCGGCCACGTTGCAGCGGGTGGCCAGATCGGGGGCGTCGGGCCAGCTGCCGATCACCACCCCGGCGAACTCCAGCTCCTGGCGCCGCAGTTCGCGGGCCGTCAGCTCGGTGACGTTCAGCGTGCCGAGCCCGGCCTGCGCGACGACCAGCACCGGCGCGCTCAGCAGCCGGGCCACGTCGGCCAGCGTCCCGCCCGCCGCGTCGAACCGGACGAGCAGCCCGCCCGCCCCCTCGACCAGCACCAGATCGTGCTCGGTGGCCAGCTTGGCGGCCCGCTCGGCCACCTCGTGCGGGTGCACCGGCGCCATCCCGGCCCGCCGGGCCGCCGTACCCGGCGCCAACGGCTCGGGGAACCGGGCGAGTTCCGTGGCCGTGACCGGACCGGCGAGCCGCGCGACCTCGTCGGCGTCCCCGCGCTCGTCCGGCCGTACACCCGTCTGGGCGGCCTTCACCACGGCCACCGAGCGTCCGGCCGCGAGCGCCGCGGCGGCGACGGCGGCCGTGGTGACGGTCTTGCCGACCTCCGTGCCCGTCCCCGTGATCACCAGTACCGGCATGTCATCCCTCCCGCGCCGCGGCGCACACCGCGCGCGCGATCCGTGCCACGTCCTCGTCCGAGGTGACGTACGGCGGCATCGTGTAGATCAGGTCGCGGAACGGGCGCAGCCACACGCCCTCCCGCACGGCGGCGTCGGTCGCGGCCCGCATGTCCACCGCATGGTCGAGCTGGACCACCCCGATGGCCCCGAGGACGCGGACGTCGCGCACCCCGGGCAGCTCGCGCGCCGGCGCCAGCCCCTCGCGCAGGCCCGTCTCGATCCGCTTGACCTCGCCGAGCCAGTCCTGCCCGAGGAGCAGCTCGATGGAGGCACAGGCCACGGCCGCCGCCAGCGGATTGCCCATGAACGTGGGGCCGTGCGCGAGCACCGGCACCTCGCCCCGCGAGATGCCGTCGGCGACCCGCGCGGTGCACAAGGTGGCCGCCATCGTCAGATAGCCGCCGGTCAGCGCCTTGCCCACGCACATCACGTCCGGGCTGACGCCCGCGTGCTCCGCCGCGAACAGCGCGCCGGTACGGCCGAAACCGGTGGCGATCTCGTCGAACACCAGCAGCACGTCGTGCGCGTCGCACGCCTCGCGCAGCACCCGCAGATACGCGGGGGAGTGGAAGCGCATGCCGCCGGCACCCTGCACCACCGGCTCCACGATCACCGCGGCCAGCTCGTCCGCGTGCCGCCCGATCAGCTCGCGCAGATGCTCCGCGTACGACTCCTCGTACCCGGCGGGCGGCGCGTCCGCGAACACCTGGCGCGGCAGCACACCGGTCCACAGCTCGTGCATCCCGCCCTGCGGGTCGCACACCGACATCGGCTGCCAGGTGTCACCGTGGTAGCCGCCCCGCCAGGTCAGCATCCGCTGCTTCTCCGGCCGGCCGAGCGAACGCCAGTACTGCAGGCACATCTTCACGGCGACCTCGACCGACACCGACCCCGAGTCGGCCAGGAACACATGCTCCAGGCCGTCGGGCGACAAGTCGACAAGGTGCTTCGCGAGCCGGACGGCGGGCTCGTGCGTGAGCCCGCCGAACATGACATGGCTCATCCGGCCCAGCTGCTCGCGCGCGGCCTCGTTCAGCACCGGGTGGTTGTAGCCGTGGATGGCCGACCACCACGACGACATGCCGTCGACCAGCTCGCCGGAGCCGTCGGCCAGCCGCAGCCGGACCCCGCTCGCCGCCTCCACGACGAGCGGTTCCACGCGCCCGGGCATCGGACCGTACGGATGCCACACATGCCGCCGGTCCAGCTCCAGCAGCTCCGGCACGCCGGGGTCAGGCATTGGGCGCGAGGTCCGTTCCGGCACCCCGGCGGCGGACCGCGACCAGATCGGTGCGCGGCTCGGCGGCCGTGGCGACAGCCGCCGTACCGCAGACACCGCCACCCTCGTGCGACCCACAGCCCGCGCTCTCGTGCGACCCGCAGCCCGCCTCGGCGTGCGACCCGCAGCCGCCCCCGGCGGCCGCCGCCCGGTGCTCCGGCAGCGTCACCTCGCCGGCGCCCTCCACCTCGAAGCCGGCGTCCGCGATCATCTCCAGGTCGGCCTTGCCGGCCTGGCCCTCGCTGGTCAGGTAGTCGCCGAGGAAGATGGAGTTGGCCAGGTGCAGCGCCAGCGGCTGCACCGAGCGCAGGTGCACCTCGCGGCCGCCCGCGATGCGGACCTCCACGTCCGGGCAGACGAACCGGACCATCGCCAGGATCCGCAGGCAGCGCTGCGGGGTGAGGTTCCACTCCTTGGCCAGCGGGGTGCCCTCGAACGGGATCAGGAAGTTCACCGGCACCGAGTCCGGGTCCAGCTCCCGCAGCGAGAACACCACGTCGACCAGGTCCTCGTCGGTCTCGCCCATGCCCGCGATCAGACCCGAACAGGCGGACAGACCGGCCGCGTGCGCCTTCTGCACCGTGTCCACCCGGTCGGCGTACGTGTGGGTGGTCGTGATGTCCCCGTACGTCCCCTCGGACGTGTTGAGGTTGTGGTTGTAGGCGTCCGCGCCGGCCTCGCGCAGCCGTTCGGCCTGGCCGTCGGAGAGCAGGCCGAGGCAGGCGCACACCTCGACGTCCTCGTTCTGCTCCTTGATGGCCTTGATGGTCTGCGAGACCCGGTCCACGTCCCGGTCCGTCGGACCCCGCCCGCTGGCCACCAGACAGACCCGCTTGGCGCCGCCCGCGAGACCCGCGGCGGCGGCCTGGGAGGCCTCGTCCGGCTTGAGCCAGGTGTACTTCAGGATGTCGGCCTTGGAGCCCAGCCGCTGGGAGCAGTACGAGCAGTCCTCGGGGCACAGGCCCGACTTGAGGTTGACCAGATAGTTGAGTTTCACCCGGCGCCCGAACCAGTGCCGGCGCACCTTGCCGGCCGCGGCCACCACGTCGAGCAGGTCGTCATCGGAGGTGGCCAGCACGGCGAGCGCTTCCTCGCGGGTCGGCAGCTCGCGCCGAAGCCCCTTGTCCACCAGCGTGTTCAGCAGGTCCATGAGGCCTGATCCTGTCCTACGGGACCGCCCCGGGCCAAGGAGACTTCGCACAACAGAGCCGGTTCACCGTGTGGGTATTGCCACACCGTGGGCGGCTGGTCGTACCGCTAGGGTCTGTCCGCTACCTACAAAAGCACCGGAGGACCCATGGCGTTCGGCTGGATCGACGAGCAGGCCGAGGCGCGCCGCCGCGCCGGACTCGTACGGACCCTGCGCCCGCGCCCCGCCGACTCGCCGCTGCTGGACCTGGCGAGCAACGACTACCTGGGCCTGGCCCGCCATCCGGAGGTCACCGAGGGCGCGGCCGCGGCCGCCCGGACCTGGGGCGGCGGCTCCACCGGCTCCCGGCTGGTCACCGGCACCACCGGGCTGCACACGGAGCTGGAGCGCGCGCTCGCGGACTTCTGCGGCTTCGAGGCGGCCCTGGTGTTCTCCTCCGGGTACGCCGCCAACCTGGCCGCGGTCACAGCGCTCGGCCCGCACGGCTCGCTGATCGTGTCGGACGCGGGCAACCACGCCTCCCTCATCGACGGCTGTCGGCTCGCCCGGGGCGAGCGGCAGGTCGTCGGCCACGCCGATCCCGAGGCCGTGCGCAAGGCCCTGGCCGGGCACGAGGGACCGGCGATCGTCGTGTCCGACACGGTGTTCTCCGTCGACGGTGACCAGGCCCCGCTGGCCGGGCTGGCCGCGGCCGGCCGCGAGCACGGCGCGGGACTGGTCGTGGACGACGCGCACGGACTGGGCGTCCTGGGCGACGGCGGCCGGGGCGCGGCGTACGCGGCCGGGCTGGCGGGCGCCGGGGACGTGGTGGTCACGGCCACCCTGTCCAAGTCGCTGGGCAGTCAGGGCGGTGTGGTGCTGGGCCCGGCCCGGGTGATCGACCACCTGGTCAACGCGGCCCGGACGTTCATCTTCGACACCGGTCTGGCGCCGGCGGCGGCCGGTGCCGCGCTGGCGGCGCTGCGGCTGCTGGAGCGCGAGCCCGGTCGGGCGGCGCGGGCCCGCGAGGTGGCCGCGGAGCTGCACGCACGGCTGACCGCCGCGGGTCTGGAGGCGGTGCGTCCGGACGCCGCGGTGGTCTCCGTGCGGGCTCCGTCCCCGGAACAGGCGGTGCGCTGGGCGGCCGACTGCCGTACGGCAGGCCTGGCCGTGGGCTGTTTCCGCCCTCCCTCCGTGCCCGACGGCATCTCCCGGCTGAGGCTGACCGCCCGCGCGGACCTCTCCGGGGCGGAGATCGAACGCGCTGTACGAGTCATCGGCGAAACGCGACCATGAGTCGGCGTTACATGGCCGTGTGCCGCCCGAAAGTGGTCAGATACTGATCGATTTTGATCAGAGTGCGGTCAGGAAGCCCGTCCAGCTCGCGGGGGAGAAGAGCAGGGCGGGTCCGGCCGGCTGCTTCGAGTCGCGCACGGCGAGCAGTCCGGCCGCGGGGCCGGAGCGCGGCCGTGCCGTCTCCACGCAGTTGTTGGCTCCCGTGCTGTAGCTGCTGCGCAGCCAGCGCACCTCGTGCAAGTCGGTACTGGCAGGGACGTTCCGAGGCAGTGCTGACATGGTGCCTCCTTACGCGCCGTCACCTATCCCGGCGATGTAGTCCAACGATTCCTCGGGGGAAAGGGCGTGGAACTGAAGGGTCTTGAAGGCCTCGGAGTAGGCCATGAGGTCTTCTTTCCGTTCCAGGTAGAGGCTACTCGTCAGCTGGTCGAGAACAACCACATCCAGATCAGAAGTGCTCGGAAATGAGAAGATAACGAAAGGCCCGGTGAGGCCGACATGTGCTCCCGCGGCGAACGGCAGAACCTGCAGCCGTACCTGGGGCAGGCGTGCCGCCTCCATCAGCCGCTCCAGCTGCCGGGCCATCACCTCCGGACCGCCCACCTCGCGGCGCAGCACCGCCTCGTCCAGTACGGCGCTCAACACCAGCGGCGGGTCCGAACGCAGCACGTCCTGCCTGGCCAGACGCACCTCCACCAGCGTGTCCAGGCGCTCCTCGTCCAGGTCCTTCACCGCCCCCCGGGTCACCGCGCGGGCGTACTCGGCGGTCTGCAGCAGCCCGGGCACGACCGTGGTCTCCAGGGTGCGCATGGCGCTGGCCTGCGACTCCAGGCTGATGAAGTCCCGGTACGTGGGCGGCAGCACCCCGCGGTAGGCGTGCCACCAGCGGTGCCGGCCGCCCGCGTCCTCCGACCCCGCCAGCATCAGCAGCAGCTCGCGCAGATGTCTGTCCCGCACCCCGTAGGCGTCCAGCAGTAACCGCAGATCGGCCGGTTTCACTCCGCTGGCACCGGTCTCGATGCGGCTCACCTTCGACTGGTGCCAGCCGACCAGCCTTGCCGCGTCACCGCTCGTGAGCCCGGCACCGGTACGCAGCATGCGCAGTTCGGCGCCCAATTTGCGGCGCCGTACCGCCGGACCGTTCTGCATGGGCTTCTCCTTACTCCTTCCGGGCCGCCCACATACGGTCTCGCGTCGCAGAGTTCACCGCTTCGGGCGACAGATATATGCATATCTTGGTGGATGGCCCCCCGTGACCGGCCCGGTGATGGCAGTCTGGCGAACAAGCACCAGTCCGGGACCGTACTCGAACCCCCCGCCGTCTGTCGGACCGCGGTCCCGTGGGAAAGGGACGACGTCGCCATGGCAGACCACCTGGAAGCATCCGTCACTCTGCCGAGCGATCCCGCCTCGGTCTCCGCCGCCCGCTCCTACGTCGTGGGCACCCTGGCGGAGTGGGGCCTGCCGTCGGACACCGAGACGGCCGACACCGTCCGGCTCATCGTCTCCGAACTCGCCACGAACGCCGTACAGCACACCTTCGGACAGTCACCCACCTTCACGGTCGACATCGCGCTGCACCATGACGAACACCTGCGCATCGGCGTCACGGACAGCCATCCCCGCTTCCCGAAGAGACTGCCCGCCGCCGTCCAGCAGGACAACGGGCGCGGCATGGTCATCATCCGCTGGCTCACCGCCGAGTGCGGCGGCAGACTCCGCGTCCGCCCCACCCGCGAGGGCGGCAAGACGGTCTCCATCGAACTCCCCTGGACCATCCCGGCCGCCCCGGTCCCGGCGGGCCAGCCGGAGCCGTAGCCGTCCGGACGGGCCACGGCGGTGCTGCGCGGCCCCACGGGACAGGTGGCGCACGGCAGGTTCCCCGAGGCGTCGGCCCACGTCGGGAACCGGTGGCCTGCGGACCGGCGCGCTCAGCCGCCCGTGCTTCTCCCCGCCCGCCCGAACGCCCCCCGCAGCAGCGCGCGAAAGGCGTCCGCGGCCGGGTTCGTCTCCTCCGCGCGGTACGCCACCGAGATCGTCCGCCGCAGCCGGCCGCCCTCCAGGGGCCGCACCCCCACCGGCGTGGTCGCGGTCCGCGCCACCATCTCCGGTACCACCGCCACCCCCAGCCCGGCACTGACCAGCGCGCACACCACGGCATACCCGGGGGTCGGCACCAGCAGCGCCGGCGTGGCACCCGCCTCGGCGAGCAGGGCCTCGATCTCCCGCCGGGCCTGATGGTGCGGCGCCATGCTGATCAGCGGCTGCCCGGCCAGCTCCGCCAGCGGCAGCCGGGACGAGGCACTGCCGAGCGCGTGCCCCGGCGAGGTCACCAGCACCAGCTCCTCCACCAGCACCGGCTCCAGCCGGACCGCCGTCGGCACCGGGACGGGCTCGGCCGGGTGGTAGGTGTGGGTGAGCGCCAGGTCCACCTCGCCGGCCGCCACCGCGGTGACCCCGGCCGGCGGGTCGTAGTCCGCGACGGACAGGCGTACGTCGGGATGCGCCCGGCGGAACGCGCTCAGCGCCGGCGGCAGCAGGTGCACCCCGGCGGTCGGAAAGGTGCCGAGCCGCAGCGCGCCGCCGGTGAGCCCGGTCAGCCGCGCCAGTTCGTGCCGGGCCCGCTCCAGTTCGTCGAGCACCCGTCGGGCGTGCACCACCAGCACCTCGCCCGCCTCGGTCAGCCGGGCCCCGCGGTGGTGGCGCACCAGCAGCGCCGCGCCCGCCTCCCGCTCCAGCTTGGCCAACTGCTGGGAGAGGGCGGGCGGCGTGTAGCCGAGCCGGTCGGCGGCCCGGGTGATCGAGCCGGCCTCCGCGACCGCCACGAGCGCGGCGAGCCGGGTCGGGTCGTACATGCCGTCAGCCTAAAGCAGTGCTTAAGGCAGGCCCAGTCGATTCGAAATACCTACTGAAGGCCGCGGCCGGGCAGGCTGGGCGGCATGGACGGACAGCTCATCGCCTTCACCGGGATCGCCGCCGGTCTGGTCGCCATGCCGGGCGCGGACTTCGCCGTGGTCGTACGCAACGCGCTCGTCTCGCGCCGGGACGGCGCGGTCTGCGGGCTCGGCATCGCCGGCGGGCTCCTGGTGCACACCACGCTGGCGGTGGCCGGCGTCGCCGCCGTCCTGGTCGCCGTACCCGCGCTGTTCCGGGCGCTGCAGCTGCTCGGCGGCGCCTATGTGCTGCACCTCGGGGTGCGCGCCCTGTGGGCCCTGCGGCGGTCCGCCCGGGCCCCCGAGGAGACCGCGGCCGGAGCCGCCCACCCGCTCCGGCAGGGGTTCGTCACCAACGTGCTCAATCCGAAGGCCTCGCTGACCTTCCTGAGCCTGCTGCCGCAGTTCGTGCCCGCGTCCAGCCCCGCCCTGCCCCGGACCCTGCTGCTCGCGCTGATCGTCTGCGCGCTGGCGCTGGCCTGGTTCCAGCTGGTCGCCCTGCTGGTGGAGCGGCTCGGCGGGTGGCTGCGCCGGCCCCGGGCCGCCCGTGGGCTTCAGGCGGGCACCGGGGTGGCGCTGACGGCGCTGGGAGCGGCCCTGCTGCTGGAGCCGCTCCTGGCCTGACGGCCGGTCAGCTGACCCGGCCGTACCAGACGCTCTTCGTCCAGATCTTCTGGAGCTTCACCACGTCCCCGGTCCTCGGCGCGTGCCATATCTTGTTGTGACCGGCGTAGATGCCGACGTGGTAGACGTACGACCCCGAGTGGAAGAAGACCAGGTCGCCCGCCTTACGGCTTCTGGCGGAGATGTGGTGCGTCTTGTTGTACTGCTGGGCGGCGGTGCGCGGCAGCTTCTTGCCGGCCTTCTTGTACGAGTAGAGCGTCAGCCCCGAGCAGTCGAACCGGCGCGGCCCGGTGGCCCCCCACGAGTACGGGGCTCCCTTCTTGGAGGCCGCGACCTTGAGTGCTTTCGTCGCCATGGTCGCGGCGGAGGCGTCGGTGGCGAGGCCGGGCACCGCGATCGAGCCGCCCACGGCGGCGAGGGTGAGGGCCGAGGCCGTGCCGGCCCGGGCCATCAGCGACGGGACACGATTGAGCGCAGTCATGCGCAACCCTTCGTCAGCCGCCTGTGAAGGATGACCTGTCGGATTCGGGCTGGCGAAGTTGCCCGGCCGCGTTGCCGCGGCTTCACCCCAAGGGTTGCTCGGTGCCTGACGCCCGTCCGTGTCGAACAGACGTACATCCGGTCCGGCGACCCGTCTTGCTTGGGTCCTCCACTCCTGCCGATCCACTTCCGTCGACCGGTCATCCGGGCGGCGGCAGGACTCGGCGTCCGCCCGGACCGCCCCGCCGCGGTGGCGGGGGCTTGTCGTCAGACAGGGATCTTGACTCACGACTGTCTGAAAATCCCAACGGAATCGGGAGTTTGTGGCGTTACTCACCACTCGCCCGTTCGGGTGGACGCTGCTGTGTCCGAGCCCCCGTCAACTTCCCTGCGTAGCCTCCGACCTGGGGCGACGCGCCTTTCCGGCGGCCCATGGATCTGCGCGCCGCGCAACTCGGGAGGCCCGGAGAACGATCGGGAAGTCCACCGGTCGGCGGTACGTCGTTCGGGGCGTTTCATGCTCCGTTCGCACGGCACGCGTCGACGTCCGGGGCCACCGGGCCGGACAGGCGTCCGCCTCAGCCGACGCCGTCCGGCGGGAGCGCGACGCGAGCGGCCCGGCGCTCACCGTCCAGCACCCGCAACGCCCGTGCCAGCGTGTCCCCGTGCAGCTCCGTCTCGCCCCGCTGGTGCATCAGCGCGAGCGCGTCCCGCAGCTCTGCCGCCTTGCGCACCAGGGCCTGGGCCGCGCGCAGCCCGCCGTAGGTGTCCCCGGGCCGGGCCGGGTTGATACGGCCCAGCAGGTCGACGGCCTCCAGGTAACGGTCGATCAACTCGCCCTCGGCGCGGGTCAGCGCCGGCAGCGGCGGAAGGTCCGGCAGCACGGGCGGCTCACCTCGCGTCCGGTGCGCCGGGCGTGTTCCGGCGGCTGGGCACGATGCCGTCCACCAGACCGTAGGCGACGGCCCCGGCGGCGTCCAGGATCAGGTCGCGATCGAGGTCCTCGTGGACCTGCTCGGCCGTGCGCCCCGTGTGCCGGACGAGCATCCGCTCCAGCGTCGCCCGGGTCCGCACCAACTCCTCGGCCTGGATGAGCAGGTCGCTGGGCTGGCCGCGCACCGGCTCCGGCAGCCCGGGCTGCTCGATCACCATGCGGGCGCCGGGCAGCGTGAACCGTTTGCCCGGGGCGCCGGCCGCGAGCAGCACCGCGGCCGAGGCGCCGGCCTGGCCCAGGCAGTAGGTCACCACGTCACAGCTGACGTACTGCATCGTGTCGTAGATCGCCGCCATGGCGTCGAAGGAGCCGCCGGGCGAGTTCACGTACAGCGTGATGTCCCGGTCCGGTGCCGCGTGTTCCAGGTACATCAGCTGCGCGGTCACATCGCTCGCCGCCGCGTTGTCGACCGGTGTGCCGAGGAAGACGATCCGGTCCTCGAAGAGCTTCGCGTACGGGTCGAGCGTGCGGACGGCGTTCCCGGTGCGCTCGCTGAACTCGGGCAGCACGTGGCGGGCGGCCGGTCGGTGCATGGACATACCCCTCCTCATGACGAAGCCCCGAAGGGCTCGACTTCTGTAAAAAATGTACAGGACGTACGTGACGTTATGATGGGGGTATGGCCTACGAGATTCCGGTGACGCAAGCCAGGGCTGAACTCGCCGACCTGATCAACCGCGTCGTGTACGGCGGTGAGCGCGTCGTCGTGACCCGGCACGGCAAGCCGCTGGTCGCGTTGGTCTCGGCCGCCGATCTGGAACGGCTCGACGCGCTGGACGAGCCGGCCGAAGAGCAGATCATCAGCTCGGTGTCCCGCGTCCACGAGGCCGGTTCCGTACCCCACGACCGGCAGCGCTTCGGGATCGCGGCGGAGCACCGGAGGCCGGGCGCATCCTGAACCGGTCGTCTCCGGGGGAGCCCATCGGCCGGTCATGGGCCGATCAAGGTCTGGTTAACGTCGTTGAAACTCCGGCGCTCTAGCCTGCCGATCCACGCCACCAGGGGTTTTTCTGCCCGGGTTGACGACGATCCGGGGATTTGTCTGTGTGTTACACCTGTCCCCGTCGCGGTGGCTGCGGCAACCGGACCCCGCACGGTCCGGAGCAAGGACTGTGAGGTGGGACGTGCAACTGACCCCGCACGAGCAAGAGCGGCTGCTGATCCACGTGGCGGCCGACGTGGCCGAGAAGCGCAGGGCCCGCGGCCTCAGACTCAACCACCCGGAAGCGGTCGCCCTCATCACGTCGCACATCCTGGAGGGCGCGCGCGACGGCCGCACCGTCGCCGAACTGATGTCCTCCGGCCGCAAGATCCTGACCAGGGACGACGTCATGGACGGGGTCCCGGAGATGATCCACGACGTCCAGGTCGAGGCCACCTTCCCGGACGGCACCAAGCTCGTCACCGTCCACGAGCCGATCATCTGAAGGGGCCGCGATGATTCCCGGAGAGATCCTGTTCGCGGACGACCCCGTCGTCTGCAACGCGGGCCGCGAGGTCACCCGGCTGACCGTCCTCAACGCCGCCGACCGGCCGGTCCAGGTCGGCTCCCACTACCACTTCGCCGAGGCCAACCCGGGCCTGGAGTTCGACCGCGCCGCCGCCCGCGGCAAGCGGCTGAACGTCGCCGCGGGCACCGCCGTCCGCTTCGAGCCCGGCATCCCCGTGGAGGCCGAGCTCGTGCCGCTGAGCGGCGCCCGGATCGTGCCGGGGCTGCGCGGGGAGACCGGAGGTGCCCTCGATGCCTGAGGTCTCCCGCGCCGCCTACGCCGACCTGTTCGGCCCCACCACCGGCGACCGGATCCGGCTCGCCGACACCGACCTGCTGATCGAGATCGAGGAGGACCGCTCCGGCGGCCCCGGCAACTCGGGCGACGAGGCCGTCTTCGGCGGCGGCAAGGTCATCCGCGAGTCCATGGGCCAGTCCCGCGCCACCCGCGCCGAGGGCACCCCCGACACCGTCATCACCGGTGCCGTCGTCGTCGACCACTGGGGCATCGTCAAGGCCGACGTCGGCATCCGCGACGGCCGCATCACCGCGCTCGGCAAGGCCGGCAACCCCGACACCATGGACGGCGTCCACCCGGACCTCGTCATCGGCCCCGAGACCGAGATCATCGCGGGCAACGGGCGCATCCTCACCGCCGGCGCCATCGATGCGCACGTCCACTTCATCTGCCCGCAGGTCGCCGACGAGGCGCTGTCCTCCGGCATCACCACCCTGGTCGGCGGCGGCACCGGACCGGCCGAGGGCTCCAAGGCCACCACCGTCACCCCCGGCCCCTGGCACCTGGCCCGGATGCTGGAGGCGATGGAGGCCTACCCGGTCAACGTCGGCTTCCTCGGCAAGGGCAACACCGTCAGCCGCGAGGCGATGCTCTCCCAGATCCGCGGCGGCGCCGTCGGCCTGAAACTGCACGAGGACTGGGGCTCCACGCCGGCCGTCATCGACGCCGCGCTGACCGTGGCCGACCGCACCGGCATCCAGGTCGCCATCCACACCGACACCCTCAACGAGGCCGGCTTCGTCGGCGACACCCTCGCCGCGATCGCGGGCCGGGGCATCCACTCGTACCACACCGAGGGCGCCGGCGGCGGCCACGCCCCCGACATCATGACGGTCGTCTCGCGGCCGAACGTGCTGCCCAGCTCCACCAACCCGACCCGGCCCTTCACCGTCAACACGACCGAGGAACACCTCGACATGCTGATGGTGTGCCACCACCTCAACCCCGCCGTGCCCGAGGACCTCGCCTTCGCCGAGTCCCGGATCCGCCCGTCCACCATCGGCGCGGAGGACGTCCTGCACGACCTCGGCGCGATCTCGATCATCTCCTCCGACTCCCAGGCCATGGGCCGGGTCGGCGAGGTCGTCCTGCGGACCTGGCAGACCGCGCACGTCATGAAGCGCCGGCGGGGCGCGCTGCCCGGCGACGGCCGCGCCGACAACCACCGGGTACGGCGCTATGTCGCCAAGTACACGATCAACCCGGCGCTCGCCCAGGGCCTCGCCGCCGAGATCGGCTCCGTCGAGACCGGCAAACTCGCCGACCTGGTGCTGTGGGAGCCCGCGTTCTTCGGGGTCAAGCCGCTCCTCGTCATCAAGGGCGGGCAGATCGCGTACGCGCAGATGGGCGACGCCAACGCCTCCATCCCCACCCCGCAGCCGATCCTGCCCCGCCCGATGTACGGCGCGATCGGCCGGGCCCCCGCCGCCAACTCCGTCAACTTCGTGGCCGGCCTGGCGATCGAGGACGGGCTGCCGGAACGGCTGGCACTGGGCAAGCGGTTCGTGGCGATCCAGTCCACGCGCGCGGTCACCAAGGCCGACATGCGGGAGAACGACGCCCTGCCGGACGTCCGGATCGACCCCGACAGCTTCGCCGTGCACATCGACGGCGAACTGGTCGAGGCGGTACCGGCCGCCGAACTGCCCATGGCCCAGCGCTACTTCCTCTTCTGAGGGCGGCGTGATGTCACGGGCAGCACTCCTCGTCCTGGCCGACGGCCGCTTCCCCGCCGGAGGGCACGCGCACTCCGGCGGGGCGGAGGCCGCCGTCAAGGCCGGCCGCATCACCGACGCCGCGAGCCTGGAGGACTTCTGCCGGGGCCGGCTGCACACCGCCGGGCTGGTCGCGGGGGCCCTCGCGGCGGCGGCCGTGCTCGGCGCCGACCCCGCCGGGCTGGACGCGGCGGCCGACGCCCGCACCCCGTCCCCGGCCCTGCGAGGCGCCGCGCGGCGCCTCGGACGGCAACTGCTGCGGGCCGCCCGAGCGACCTGGCCGTCCGCCGAACTCGACGCCCTCGCCCGGCAGTTCCCCAAGGGCGCCCACCAGCCGGTGGTGCTCGGCCTCGCCGCCCGCGCGGCCGGACTCGGACCCGAGGACGCGGCGCACTGCGCGGCGTACGAGAGCGTCAGCGGACCGGCGACGGCCACCGTGCGGCTGCTGAGCCTCGACCCGTTCGATGCGACCGGGGTCCTCGCCCGGCTCGCCCCCGAGCTGAACCGCGTCGCGGACACCGCGGTGGAGGCGGCGCGCAGGGTGGCCGACGAGGGCGTCGACGCCCTGCCGGCGGCCTCGGCACCGCTGCTGGAGGTCATGGCCGAGGCCCACGCCGCCTGGCCCGTGCGGCTGTTCGCGTCCTGACCCCGCCCCCGCAGAACCGACCTTCCCGGAAGGACAGTGGCCCTCGCCGGCACCGGGCCACTCGTACAAGGAGCCGTACATGCACCTCGACCACACCCACTCCGGCCCCGCCGCCGTCAGCGCGGACGCCCGCCGTCCCGACGGCACCCGCCGCGCCCTGCGCATCGGGCTCGGCGGCCCCGTCGGGTCCGGCAAGACCGCCACCGTCGCCGCGCTCTGCCGGGCGCTGCGCGACGAGTTGTCCCTCGCGGTCGTCACCAACGACATCTACACCCGCGAGGACGCGGAGTTCCTGCTCCGGGAGGCCGTGCTGCCGCCCGAGCGGATCACCGCCGTCGAGACGGGCGCCTGCCCGCACACCGCGATCCGCGACGACATCTCCGCCAACCTCGAAGCCGTCGAGGACCTGGAGGACGCGGTCGGCCCGCTCGACCTGATCCTCGTGGAGTCCGGCGGTGACAACCTCACCGCCACCTTCTCCAAGGGGCTCGTGGACGCCCAGGTCTTCGTCATCGACGTGGCCGGCGGTGACGACATCCCGCGCAAGGGCGGCCCCGGCGTCACCACCGCCGACCTGCTCGTCGTCAACAAGACCGACCTCGCCCCGTACGTCGGCTCCGACCTCGCCCGGATGGCCGCCGACGCCAAGGCGCAGCGCGCCGAACTCCCCGTCGTCTTCCAGTCGTTGCGCGGCGAGACGGGGGTCGCGGACGTGGCCGCGTGGGTCCGCGGGCGGCTCGCCGCGTGGACGGCGTGACCGGCACCGGGGTCCGGGCGAGCGCCCGGATCGTCGCCCGCGCCGACGGCCGCGGCGGTACGGCCCTGCCCGTGCTGGACGGCGGGGGACCGCTGGCGCTGCGCCGTACCCGGTCCACCGGGCCCGGGACGAAGGTCATGGTCGTCGGCGCGATGAGCGGACCGCTCGGCGGCGACCGCTTCTTGCTGTCCGCCCGGGTGGAGGAGGGCGCCCGGCTGCACGTCGGATCGGCCGCCGCCACCCTCGCCCTGCCGGGCCAAGCCAAGGGCGAAGCGCGCTACGACGTCCGGCTCGACGTGGCCGACGGGGCCGAACTGCACTGGCTGCCCGAGCAGTTGATCTCCGCCTACGGCAGCGACCTGTACGTCACCACCCGGGCCGAACTGGGCGCCGGTGCCCGGCTCGTGCTGCGCGAGGAGCAGGTGCTGGGGCGGACCGGGGAGCAGCCCGGCCGGCTCACCAGCCGGCTGACCGTGCGGGTCGCGGGCCGCACCGTACTGGACCAGGAACTGTCCTGCGGCCCCGGTGCGCCGGGCGGCTGGGACGGACCGGCCGTGCTGGCGGGGTGCCGTGCGGTGGGCCAACTCGTCGTCGTGCGCCCCGAGTACGCGCAGCGCGCGGTCGAGGCGCAGGTGTTGGGGGAGTGCGCGGCCCTGATCCCGCTGGCCGGTCCGGCGGTCCTGGTCAGTGCCGTCGCCCCGGACGCCCTGCGCCTGCGGCGGGTCCTGGACGAGGTGCTGACCAGGCTCGGCTGAGCCGAATCCGGCGACCCACGGCACGAACATGATCATCCGGTTATCGGATTGGTAAAGAAGCCCGGCAAACCCTGTTCCCCGCGGCCTCACAGCCGAGAGGATCCCCGCCTGACCATTCACAGCGAGGTACGGGGAGGGCCCACTTGAGGGAGAACAGACCGAAGAGCCGCCTGCTGGCACTCGGTTCCGCCGGAGCACTCGTCACCGCCACCCTGATCGCCGGCGTCGTGTCGGCGCCCACGGCCGGTGCCGCCGGGCGCACCGCGCCGGACCGGGAGGCCAAGGGCGCGGAGATCGCCGCCGCCCGCGCCGCCAAGGCGGGCGTCAAGTGGCACGACTGCCCGGCCGACTGGGGGCTGGAGAAGCCCATCCAGTGCGGCTGGGTCAGCGTGCCGCTCGACTACGCCCACCCCTACGGCAAGCAGATCAAGCTCGCCGTGGACCGCATCGGCAACACCGGCACCAAGAAGGAGCGCCAGGGCGCGCTCGTCTACAACCCCGGCGGTCCCGGCGGCTCCGGCCTGCGCTTCCCGCGCCGGGTCACCACCAAGAACGCCATCTGGGCGAACGCCGCCAAGGCCTACGACTTCGTCGGCTTCGACCCGCGCGGCGTCGGCCACTCGACGCCCATCTCCTGCGTCGACCCGCAGGAGTTCGTCAAGGCGCCCAAGATGGACCCGGTGCCGGACAGCCAGGCCGACAAGACCAAGCAGCGCAAGCTGGCCCGCGCCTACGCGGACGGCTGCGCCGAGCGCAGCGGCGCGATGCTGCCGCACATGACCACGCCGAACACCGCCCGCGACCTGGACGTCATCCGTGCCGCGCTGGGCGAGAAGAAGCTCAACTACCTCGGCGTGTCCTACGGCACCTACCTGGGCGCCGTCTACGGCACCCTCTTCCCGGGCCACCTGCGCCGCATGATCGTGGACAGCGTCGTCAACCCGTCGCGGGAGAAGATCTGGTACCAGGCCAACCTGGACCAGGACGTCGCCTTCGAGCGCCGCTGGAAGGACTGGCAGGACTGGGTCGCCGCCAACGACGCCGCCTTCCACCTCGGCACCACCCGCGGCGCCGTCCAGGCCAAGTGGCTGGAGCTGCGGGCCGCCGCGAAGAAGCACCCGATCGGGGGGGTCGTCGGCCCGGCCGAGCTGATCTCCTTCTTCCAGGGCGCGCCGTACTACGACTCCTCGTGGGTGCCGGTCGCCACCGTGTTCAGCAAGTACTTCGCCGGTGACACCCAGGCGCTGGTCGACGCCGCCGCCCCGGACCTGTCGGACACCGCGGGCAACATCGCCGCGGAGAACGGCAACGCCGTCTACACGGCCGTCGAGTGCGCCGACGCCAAGTGGCCCACCAGCTGGCAGAAGTGGGACCGGGACAACACCCGGCTCAACAAGGACTACCCGTTCCTCACCTGGGCCAACGCCTGGATGAACCTGCCGTGCGCCACCTGGTCGGCCAAGCAGCACACGCCGGTCGACGTCACGACCCACAAGGGCCTGCCGAAGGTCCTGATCGTGCAGTCCACGCGCGACGCCGCCACCCCGTACGACGGCGCCGTCGAACTGCACAAGCGCTTCAAGGGCTCCCGCCTGATCACCGAGAAGAACGCGGGCTCCCACGGCGTGACCGGCCTGGTCAACCCCTGCATCAACCAGCGCGTCGACGCCTACCTGCTCGACGGCACGCTGGACGGCAAGGACGTGACCTGCGCCCCGCACGCCACGCCCAAGCCGTAACCCCACCC
Organism: Streptomyces sp. NPDC046881; assembly: GCF_040645015.1. Taxonomy (NCBI): domain Bacteria; kingdom Bacillati; phylum Actinomycetota; class Actinomycetes; order Kitasatosporales; family Streptomycetaceae; genus Streptomyces; species Streptomyces sp. NPDC046881. The sequence goes on from NZ_JBEYXJ010000037.1 coordinate 48,323, forward strand.
GTACGGTGACGAGGGGCGGCCGGACTCTTCCGGCCGCCCCTCAGCCGTGCACCCGCCATGCGGTGCCCCAGGCGTCCACCGTCGCGGCGACGAAACCGGCAACTCGGCGCCCCCGTCGAGCAGTTCCCGCTGGGGCCGTGTCGCCGGCACGGTCCAGCCGGTCCGTCCGTACCCCCTCGTCCGATCACCACAGCCGTCTTCATACGGCGTTCCGCCCACGACGGAGGTCAGCCGAGCGGCGCCCGCGGGAACCTGCGCTCACGGGCCCCCTGTTCCGCCGCCTGCCGCTCCTTCACATCGGCCGCGTACTCGTCGACGTACTCCTGTCCGGACAGCGCAAGGATCGCGTAGACGATCTCGTCCGTGACCGCCCGCAGCACGGCCTTCTCGTGCTCCATGCCGGCGTAGCGGGAGAAGTCGAGGGGCTCGCCGAAGCGGATGGTCACCGGGCGGATCCGGGGGACCACCTTCCCGGGCGGCTGCGCCTCGAACGTGCCGATCATCGCGCAGGGCACCACCGGGACCCCCGCCTGGAGGGCCATCACGGCGACCCCCACCTTGCCCTTGTACAGCCTGCCGTCGTGCGAACGGGTGCCCTCCGGGTAGATGCCGAGCAGTTCACCCTTGCGCAGCACCCCGAGGCCCTCACGGATCGCGGCCTGCCCCGCCTCCTTGCCGGAGCGGTCCACCGGGATCTGCCCGGCGCTGCGGAAGAAGAAAGCGGTGAGCCGGCCCTTCACCCCGGGCCCGGTGAAGTACTCCGCCTTGGCGAGGAAGGTGATGCGACGCTTGAGCATCGCCGGCATCAGGAAGTGGTCGGAGAAGGACAGGTGGTTCCCGGCGATGATGGCCGGCCCCGACGCGGGCACGTGCTCCAGGCCTTCGATCCGCGGACGGAAGACCAGTCTGAGCAGCGGACCCAGGAACACGTACTTGAGCAGGTAGTAGAACACGGCTCGCTCCTCACTCGACCAGCTCCCCTTGGAACCGGTGTCTGCCCAGGCCGACCGAGGTGTCGCGGACACGGGCTGATGTGCGCCTGTCGTCATCTGTAACCAGGTACGGGCGGTCTCATGCTGACCCTTTGCCTAGTTGCCTGACGAACCGTTAGATGAGGTGCGTGGTCGAGGGTCGGGCAGGGGCCCGAGTCCGAGGTGGGTGCGGGTGCGGGGCGTGGTCAGGTGGACTGGGGGTGGCCGAAGAGGAGGTCGTAGCCTGCGGGGAGCTGGAGCAGGACCTGGCCGAGAAGGTCGTGGCCCGCAGCGTCGGCGACGGTGCTGAGGACGGCGCTGACGTCCCAGGCCGCGGTCTGCTCGGTGGCCCCCTCGATCCAGGCGGCCGTCGCCCGCACGAACCTCTCCGGCGGCAGCGGCTCGGCGCTCTGCAGGGGGTTCAGCAGAACCAAGGCGAATTCTTCGGGCAGGCGCGCCGCCAGCCGGGCGCGTACCTCGCCGACCAGGTGGGCACCCAGCAGGGCGAGGACCACGCGCGCCGCGCGTTCTGCTTCGTGCTCCGTCTCGTACTCGCCGCGCTCCTTCACATGGTCGAGGAAGGCTTCGCGTCGCAGGGTCACGTCGGCCACCGCCCTTCTTCAGCTTCCTTGCTCCGGTGGGCGGAGGGCGGGCGAGGGGGAGATCAAGGTGCCCGTCCTCCGCCGCTGGTCGGCCCCGGCCGCTCCTCGTGGGACCCGCCGTTGTGGTCCCCACGCCGGTGTGGCCGTACTCGGGTGCCTGGGTCCTGGTGTCAGCCGGCCAGATCGGCCTTGCCGAACAGGACGGCGTAGCCGGAGGGGAGCTGGCTGAGGATCTGGTTCAGCTCACCGCCGGAGACGGCGCCGGCCAGGGTGGTCAGAACCGCGCTGGCGTCCCACTCCGCGGTGCGCGGCCGGGCGCCGGTGCGCTCGGCGACCCTGCGGTGGAACTCCTCGATCCCGAAGCTCTCGGCCTGCGCCTGCTTGGCCGCGGCCAGTGCCTGTCCGAGCGGTCCGGGCAGCTGGGAGGCGAGGTCGTCGACCTCACCCGGGCTGATGCGCTGGGCCAGCACGCTCAGCACCGCGTCGGTGACCTTCGCGGCTTCGTCCTGGCTTCCGTATTCGCCGAGCTCGCGTACGCGCGCGAGGAACTCGTGGTGCTGCATCGTTCGTCACCTCCGCTTGCCAGCGATCTGAGGGCGTCGACTGCGATACGCCTTCTCCGGTACCCAGGTAGGGGCAAGCCTGTCAGGTCCGCGCGACAGGCAGGGGCGGCTTGTCCGCTCGGGCGGATGCACCCCGTACGCCGCACTCCCGCCCCGATGCACTCCCCGCGGGCGGGGCCGGCCCGGTGACCTCGACAGTGGCCGGGCGCAGCAGGTTCCCGCCCAGCCGGTAGCCGGGCCTGAGAAGCTGCGAGCACACCAGGCGTGTCTTACCGGCCGGGAATCCACCGGACCGGCCCCGCCCACAGCGGCGGGTCACGCCGGACGTCCCCGGCGTACCGCCGCGCGGGCCGAGCGCGCGGGGTAGGGGCCGCTCCTCGATCGGGCGCCGGCGGCGGGTGCTCGAGGCGCTGGTCGTAGGCCGCCCGCAGGACCGGATCACGCAGCGTCTCGTACGCCGTCCGCACCTCGCCGAACCGTGCGGCGGTGTCCGCGTCCACGCGGGTGTCGGGGCGCAGTTCCCGCACGCGGGCGCGGAAGGCCGAGGTGATCTTCTCGGCCGTCGCCGAGGGCTGCACCCCCAGCACCGCGTACAGGTCCGATTCCGGCTCCGGTGCCTGCACGTGCGGACACCTCCTTGCCCATGCTGATCTGCGGTTTCGCATTCTCTTGCCTACCTTTATGGGATAAAACTTGAGTCTTGCCTTGTCAAGCCTGGAGGAGTGGAATCAGAGATGCGGGGCCGTTGACCGTAGGCGGCTCGGGCGGGCATCGAGAAGCGGAGAGCGGGGTGCGGATGATGGCACTGTTTCTCGCGGCGCACTGGCACAACAGCTGGGCCGTGATCGGGATCAAAGGCGTCCTGGACGGGGCCACGGCCCGGGAACTGCGCGACTTCGCGGCTTCCGTCCACGCGCAGCACCGGCACCAGCATCTGATCCTGGACCTGTCCGAACTGACCCATGCCGACACCGACGGCCTCGATGCTCTGCTGGCCGTGCGGACGCTACTGACCCAGGACCAGGGAGAGCTACGCCTGGTATGCCCACAAGGGCGGACAGAGCGGCTGCTGCACAGCAGCGGCGCTGCTTCCGGCCTGCCCGTGTATCCCTCCCTCGACGCGGCCCTGTCGGCACCCCGGACCGTTCCCGCACACCGGATGGGAGGTGCAGTGCAGTGATCACCGAACTCGCAGTCGAACGTGTGGAGTTCACCTGCGGCTCGTGCTGGCACCGCTGGAGCGTCGACTACGACGTGCAGCGCTACCGAGACGCTCTCGACGCCGAGTGGGAGGTCTTCTACCGCGACAACACCGCCGTCCCCTCCCCGTACACGCCACAGGACGCCCCACCTTGCGAGTACTGCGGCCGCCGCTGGGTCGGACGCCTGGTGGCGCGCCGGCCCGTGCCGCTGCCTGGTGACGCCGAGGCGCCGCGCAGTCGTGTCCCGGTCGAGGGCGGCCATCGTCCCGAGCGGCACGCCGCGCCGATGCTGCACGCCGCCGGCCACCCGCAGCCGCAACCCGGCGCACGAGCGGCCCAGCCGTCCACGAAGCGCTCCGGGTGACCCCGACAGTGCGCGCCCGCCCTTGCCGACGGGCGCGCATACACTCACGTGTGAGCTGCGACATTGTCGCTCCGCGCGGTCGGCCTCCACGATGACTGGACCAGGCGAGGTCAAGAAAGGCAGCTCCTCATGAGTGATCATGTGCACGTGCGGCTCAGCCAGGGGCTGAGCGTGTCGGCCGAGGGAGAACTGGTCGAGCACTCCCGCTGCCGGTGCGGGGCCACCTTCACCAAGGTGTTCGACGCGGACGGCGGGAAGGCGGAGGGCCCGGCCCCGTCCTAGTGCTGCCGCATCGCGGGCAGGGCCCCGGACGGATGCCCGAGGCCCTGGAAGAGATGGAGTTGCTCCGGCGTCAGCCGCCCAGTTCCCTGCGGTCGCTGCCGCCGCTGATGGCGATCTTGCGGGGCTTGGCCTGCTCGGCGACCGGGATCTGCAGCTTCAGCACACCGGCCTCGTAGGAGGCTTCGATCTTGTCGGTGTCGAGGGTCTCGCCGAGGAACAGCTGCCGGCTGAACGTCCCCGCGGGCCGCTCGGTGACCACCGTCTCGGTGTTCTCGCCGTACGCCGGCTTGCGTTCGGCCTTCACCGTCAGGACGTTGCGCTCGACATCGAGATCGATCGACTCCGGGTTCACGCCCGGCAGGTCCAGCTCGACGACGAACGTCTCACCCTCACGCCAGGCGTCCAGCGGCATGCCCGCCGGGTGTGAGGTCGTGCCCCAGACCCGCTCGACGAGCCGGTCAAGCTCGCGGAAGGGATCCGTACGCATCAGCATCTGTCGTCCCTCCTTCAGGTCGTTCCCGCGTCCAGTTCGCTCTCCTTCTGATGTACCACTGCGCCGGAAAGTTGACAACTACCGGCTCAACTTTTTTCGCCGTTCTGGGCGATGATCTGCCGCAGCCAGGCTGCGTCGGCCTCCGGACTGCGGGTGGACACGGCCAGGCGGGTGTACGGGGCGTCGTGGCCGAAGGTCGTCACCGCGAGCACCGGTCCTCGGGCGCTCAGGGCGGCGAAGTCCCGGCCACGCCTGTGTTCCAGCTCGCCCACGCACCAGCGTCCCGGGCGGAAGCGGTAGCGGGGCCCGGGGTGCGGGCTGACCGCGCGCCACCAGTGCGGCTCCCCGCGGACCTCGTCCACGAACTCAAGCGGCAGGCGCACGCTGCGGCGTCGCGCCGCCAGTGCCCACCGCCACGGCAGACGCACCACCAGATCGCCGCCGTCGGCGTGGCAGCCGCGTCACGATGCTCACCTGCCTTCCGGTATCCATGGCACGAAAACCACCGCTGCCGCGCCGCGGGCCCCCAGCAGTCAGACAGTCTTCATCCTTTCCGTCACCAGCGGCCTCCCTTCCTGCCCTCTCGTGAGCAGATAAGAGATTGAGTCTTCTGCTGTCAACTTCATGCAGTGGGGGCTTGTCAGTGAATCTCCCGACCGGTTATACGAATAGGCGGGTACTCGATCGTCGGGCCGCAGGCCCCTGCGGCCTGCCTTCAGGGAGGGAGAAGTTGCGCATGCTTGCGCGTACGGACGTTCTGGGCGATCTTGACCGCCGGGTCACCCATCAGCTCGCGAACGGCGCCGCCTCGGCCGGCACCGTCATTCCGGCGGATGCCTGGCGCGACGACGAAGCGCTCTACCTGCAGTTCGATCTGCCCGGCATGGACCGCTCCAGCATCGAACTCACCACGGAGCACCACACGCTGACCCTGACCGCCGAGCGCCCCTCCCCGGTGCCGGCCGACGCCCGTCCCGTACTCACCGAGCGGCCCACCGGCCGGTTCACCCGCCGCCTGGCCCTGTCCGACGCCCTGGACACCGCTGCCGCCGAGGCCGCCTACGACAACGGCGTCCTCACCCTGCGCATCCCGCTGGCCGCACACGCCAAGCCCCGCAAGATCGCCATCTCCGGCGGCGCGCCCAAGCAGCTGACCGCCTGAGAGCTGGCTGCCCGCCTGTCCCATCGCATTCAAGGAGGCTGAACCCGTGGGCGCCTTGCTGTGGCTGCTGCGGACCGTGCTGAGCGCCGACGAGCGCTGCAAGGCGGCGTGAGCCAGGTGATCGCGGGACCGGGCGAGACGCGTCCGCACCGCGGGGCTCCGGTCGTGTGCTGAGCGGGGTTCAGGCGCAGCCCCGGTCCACGCGTTCGCCCGTGCGCACCGGCGTGGCGGGAGCGTTGAGGGCGGCGTCCGATGTGGGGAAGAGGGGGAGCAGGGCGTCGAGGCCGAGGATGCTCCACACGTGGTGGTAGTGGGACTGGAAAGCGGCGAGACGCAGGGTGCCGGCGCGGTCGTCGAGTATGCGCCACAGCGTGATGAACATGCTGACGCCCGACGAGTCGAGGTATTCGAGCCGGGACGCGTCCAGCACCAGAGTGGTGCAGCCCTGCCTGATCAAGTCCTCGCACTGGGCGCCGACGAGTGGGGCGGTGTCGTAGTCGATCTTCTCCGGCAGTCCTGCGACTGTCGTGTTCTCGCCCTGCATCCGGACGGTGAGCATGGGGTGAGGCGCTCCCATCGTGACCGTTGGTCCTGTCCCGCCCCTGGGGGCGCTGCCCTACGCCTACCCGGCGTCTCGCCTCTCACCGGGGTTCGGGTGGCGCCGGCAGACTACTCGGGCAGCACGGTGTGGAGGCGAATCGTGGTGCCCTCGTGCGGTGCGGACCTGATCTCCACGAGGTCGCAGAGCTGCTGGACCAGCCACAGACCGCGTCCGCCCGTCTGCCGGGGGCCCGGCTTCCTCCGTCCGGCCAGGGGGTCGTCGATGTAGCCGGCGTCACGGAACTCACACACGATCCGTCGGTCCTCGCTCCAGGTGCGCAGCACGCCGTGTCCGCCGCCGTGGCGGATGCTGTTGGTGGCCACCTCGGTGGCGGCCAGGTGCAGCTCCCGCAGGCGCCGGCCCGTCAGGCCGTGCTGTTCGGCGCAGGCGGCGATCTTCTCGCGCACGGCGGACAGCTCCCCCTTGGTGTAGGCGAACTCGTCGTACGGATCACAGGGGCCGGTGAGCGGCGTGAACGCGAAGGGCGCCCGCGGGTCGTACGCCTCGGACCGCACCGTCCGGCCGCTCTCGCGCATCTCGGGGTGGCAGCCGGCCATCTCTGCGAGCGCGGCCTTGCCCTGGGCGATGTCGTACGGGCACAGCAGCCACCAGGCCGGTCCCTGGGCGAAGGCCTTGTTGAGGAGCCACTCGTGGTAGCGCAGTTCCTGGGCCTCGGCCGGACTGCGGACCGTGTCCCAGGGCGATTCGCCGATCCCGCGGACGGGCCGCCCTTCCGACGCGTAATCCTGGAGCCATTCCTGCCAGGCGGCGATCAGCCTGCCCGGATGGTGCGCCACCCGGCTCGTGTCGACGTAGCGCACGGCCTCGTCCTCGCGGATCTCGGCGCGCAGCAGGGACGCCTTGTCCTGCGGTACGGCCACGACTACGGCCTCGTCGCCGTCGAGCGCGTCCTGGATGAAACGCACGGTGCCCTCGACGAACTCGTCGCTGCCGGAGTACGGGTACAGCTCGTGCCGGTATCCGGGGCCGGTCGTGGCGGAGGCGGGCACGGAGGGGGTCACGGCGCCATCACCACCGGGATGTCGGGAATCGCGAAGCCGGACAGCTCCCAGGAGAGCCGCACGGTGTCGTTGGCGCCTTCCAGGACGACCTTGCGATCCGGGAGGAGCTGGACGGTGTCGGCCAGGGCACTCATCCCGGACGCGTCGAAGAACTCCAGGGCATGGCAGAGCAGGCGCACCGTCGCCGTCCGCGCCAGGAGCGTGCTCAGGACGGCGCCGAAGGCGGCCGCGCCGTCGCTGTCGACGATCCCGTTCACCGCCCAGCTCTCCTTTCCCGCCCGGAACACCCGGAAGGCGGGAGGCACCGGACGACTGCCCAGCCAGTGGGGATGGAGGCACCTGATCCGCTGGAGAGCGGGAAGGTCCCAGTCGGGGCCGTGGTAGGCGCAGACCACCAGGGCTCCGGTGTCGGCGGCGAACTCCTCCAGGTCGAGTTCGCTGCGCAGCAGCTCTTCGATCCGCTCCGGGCAGCACCCCGGAGCGACATGGTGCAGAACACGCAGCGCACGGAAGCCCTGCCGGTCGGCGGTGGCCGCCTCACGGCGCACCGCGGCCAGAAGGGAACCCTCCAGCCCGGCGGGATCGAGCACGACCCGCGGGAACTCGCTCTCCGTCCGGGGCATCGGACCGACGATCACCACCTTGTCGCCGTGCAGCGCTCCGTCCGCGACGAAGGCCCGGCTGCGGTCGATGACGTCGTCCGCATGGCCCAACACCTGGCAGACGTGATCACCGGTGTCGACCTCGTCCAGGCTCGTCAGAGTGCGCGGCGCTCTCACTACCCCTCCCTCGCCTCCTCTCCCACTCTATCGGCGTACCGCGGACACCGGCCCCTGCGACTTCGCCGGCCTCACGCACCTCGTCCGGCCCGGCCTTGCGCGGACGGCGGACGTCCGCCCCGCCATGCGGCCAAGGCCCTCAGGACCGCGCTCCGCCCGCGGTCCGGGACCGTCCACAGCGTCTGTCCCCGCACCCCCCACCGTTCCAGCAGGGCGTTGGCCGCGAGGAAGCCGCTCGTCGCCGCCCGTTCCATGAGCGCCACGGGCAGGCCGGTGCGGACCAGGTCTCCGGCCACGACCAGGCGGGGGTGCGGGGTGCGGACGGTGGGACGGTCGCCGTAGCCGCCGACCGGGAAGAGGGGACAGTCCTCGTGCCACTCGTGGCGGGCGTCGAGGACCGTGGCCGTGCGGGTCTCCGGGTAGACGCGGTGCAGCTGGCCGAGGAGACGCTTGTGTTCCACCTCCCGCGCGGATCCGGGCGGGACGGCGTAGGCGTGCAGTTCGACCACGGAGCCCCCGGTGCGTGCGCTCCAACGGGCCGCCTCGTCCTCGTACCGTTCCAGCACGCTGATGTTGTCCAGGGTGCCGAAGCCGCTCGTCCCGAGGAAGCCGGGGCGGTCCGGCGCGACGGGCCGGTCCAGCCACAGCCGGCTCACCAGGAACGGCGGGGCGGTGCGCAACCGTCCGATCCGCTCGCGCCAGGCCGCGTCGCCCAGCCGGCCGCAGCGCTCGACCAGCGAGCGCAGGCCCGCGCTGTCCAGGGCGAGGACGACCCCGTCGTGGCGCCGCTCGTCCCGGTCGGAGGTGACCATGAGACCGCCGTCCGGGACGGGCGCGATGTGCTCGACGGACGTGCCGGTGCGCACCTCCGCGCGGTGCCGGGCCAGGTAGCCCGCGAGCGGGTCCCACAGGGCGGCGGGGAAGGGGGCGCGGGGCACGTCGAACAGCAGCCCTTCGGCGGAACCGAGGAAGTAGATGTGGAACATCAGCGCCATCTCGGCCGCCGACAGCTCCCGCGGGTCCGCGAAGAAGCTGCGGGAGAACACCTCGAAGGCCAGGTGCCGGGCGTTCTGGGGGAAGCGCACGGCGTCCAGGAAGGCGTGGGCGCTGGTGCCGTCCAGACGGTCGTACACCTCCGGCACGCGCACGTCGAGCAGCGGCAGGGCCGCCAGGGGGTCCATCGCGCGCAGGTCCGCGAGCCGGAAGGACGGGCTGAGCGCCACGAAGCCGAGAGCGCTGAGCGGCGGGGTGCGCGGGACGTGCCGGAAGCTGTCGTGCAGGCCGCCGGCGTGACGCAGCGGGTAGTCCGGGAGGGCGGCGAGCCGTTCCAGGCCGGGGTCGGTACGGCGCAGCAGTCCGCGCAGGTTGTAGTACTGGCGGAAGAAGGCGTGGAAGCCGCGGCTCATGGTCACCGTGGTGCCGTCGCGCAGTTCGGTCGGCCATCCGCCCACCCGTCCGCCGAGGTACGGCCGTTTCTCGTACACGGTGACGGCCACCCCGCGCTCGGCGAGCACGGTGGCGGCGGCGAGGCCGGCGATGCCCGCACCGACCACCGCCACCGACGGCGGGGTCCCCCGCACCCGGGGGGCGGCGGGCCGGGCGGGCAGGATCCGGGCACGGCGGTCGCGTCCCCGGCGCGCGCCGCTCCGGCGGGGGGGCCTCACGCGTCCTCCGTACGGTCGTGCGGCCGGCGGGCGACGAAGGTGTGGGTGATGCCCGTCTGCCAGCCCGGCAGCGGTACGGCGCGGACCTGGTCGAAGCCGGCCGCAGCGAGCCGCCGCGCGAACCGCCCGACCGTGTCGAACTCGACCACGCTGCGCCACAGGTGCCGGTACAGCGGTCCGTCCCCGAGCAGGGTCGCCACGGGCTGGACGACACCGCGGCACACCAGTGCCCAGACCACGCGGTCGGCGCGGCGCCCGCTGAGGGTGTACTCGTGCACGCCGAGCCGGCCGCCCGGCCGCAGCAGCCCGCGCACGGCGGCGAGCACGGCGTCGGGATCGGTGACGTTGCGGACGAGGTAGGCCGCGAACACCGCGTCGAAGGGGCCGCGCACCCCGGCCTCGGTGAGCCGTTCGGCGGGGGCGTGGACGAAGGTCACCCCGTCCGCCCACGGCTTGGCGGCGGCCCGCCGCAGCATGCCGGCCGAGGCGTCCACGGCCGTGATGTCGGCGGCGGGCAGGACGGACCGCAGGGCGGCGGTGGAGGCGCCGGTCCCGCAGCCGAGGTCGAGCAGCCGCAGCCCCTGCCCCTGTCCGGGCAGGCCGAGCCGGCGCACCGAACGGCGCAGGTGGGCGTGGTAGCCGGGGTTGGCGGCCACCAGCGTGTCGTAGGTGCGGGAGGCGTGGTCGAAGGCGGCGGCGAGGTGCTCGTCGCGCAGCAGCGTCATGCGGTCTCCGTCGGGGGGAGGTGCGGGGCGGCGGGAGGTGGCGGCGGATGCGGGGGCGCGGGCAGGTCGAAGGGGCGGCGGGGCAGGCGGGGCAGCTCCAGTGCGGAGCGCAGCATGGGCCCGACGGGCGTGCGCAGGCCGATGCCCAGGTCCTCGTGGGGGAGGGTGCTTCCGTCGAGGAAGCGCAGCAGCCGTGCCATGGGCACGCGGGCGAACAGGCGGCCGAACAGCTCCGGGCCGTCGACCCGGCCGCTGTCCAGGGCGCGCAGCAGGACGGCGTCCATGGCCCGCGAGCGCGCCCGGTGGGCGGCGGGCGGCACCGGGCGGCGCCCCCGGCGCAGGGCGTCGGCGACGGCCCTGGTCTGGCGCTGCAGTCCGGCGAAGGTGTAGCCGGTGGCGGGGCGGGTCGCTCCGCCGGCGGCACCGATGCGGAAGACCGAGGCTCCGGTCTGCCGCGGGACCGGCGCGTCGGTCATCGGGATGAGGCCGGTCTCCCTGGCCAGGACCTGCCGTTCGCCGAGCCGCAGCACCTCGTCGGCGTAGTGCCGTACGGCGGCCTCGTACTGGTCCGGGGCGAGCGTGCGCGGGGAGAACTCGGTGTACTCGACGAGCGCCTCGCACGGCCCGGTCGGCAGGACGTAGCCGAAGGACAGGCCGTGGGCGGGCTGCGGGGTACGGAAGTCCATCAGCTCCACCGCGGCCGGGTCGAAGGCGGGCCGCGCCGTGCGCACGAACCAGCCGTGGAAGTGCTGCAACAGGACGGTGCGGGCGGCCGGAACGCTGCCGAGGGGGCGGGAGTCGAGCACCCAGCGGGCCCTCAGCACCCGCCCCCGGCCGTCGGGGTCCCTCAGGTGGACGTGGGCCCCACCGGGCACGTCCTCGACCGCTTCGACGGTCGCTTCGAGACGCCGCACGTTGGGACTGCGGGCCAGGTCCGCGAGGACCGTGCGCTCGAAGTCGTCCGAGCGGATCATGCGGTACCGCAACGGGGTGATGTCCCCCTCGACCGGGGCGCCGGTGCGCGGGCGCACCCGCAGCCGCCGCCACTCGGCCCGCACCGCCGCGTCGAACCGTCCGGGTCCCGCCGTCCAGTAGCACCAGGTCCGCGGCGGCGGCCGCAGCGGGCCGGGCGGCGCGTCCACGAGGACCACGGACGGTGTCCGCAGACCGGGAACGCTCCCGGCGAGCCGGTGGGCCAGCGACAGCCCGGCCGCGCCCGCGCCCACGATGGCCACGTCCGCTTCCGGCACGGCGTCCTCCCTTCCTCGGTGCTCCTGAGATCCGGACCGTTCGCGCTTCCTCGGCGCTCCAGCGCTCCGGACCGTTCGCGGTGCGGGCCGGCGGGCCCGGTGTCCGCCGTCGGCTGCCCCGGCCTGGTCTTCCGGAGTCTTTACCCCGGCGGATGCAGGGCACCCCCTGACAGCGAGCGGACGGACGCCGGGCACAGCACGGTGGAAGGGGCGGATCCCCGGCGGTCCCCGCGATCGAGTGGAGCGTTGGCGCATCCGTCCGCGCCGCCCGGGCGGAAGCAGTCGGGTGACGGGAACGACGGACACGGACACACACGGACACGGACACGGACACGACGGAGGGAACCGGGATGCGTCCCACCCAGGCGAAGGACCACCCCGCGGCCGCGCCGCCGCGGCCGGTCGCGGCGGTGCCCGGTGCGTCGCTTCCGCGCCGGCCGGTGACCGGCGGCGGGGAGGGACACGACAGGACCGAGGCGTGCCCCGCGCCGAGCGGGCCGCTTCCGGACGGGTCCGCCGACGTGCGGCGGGTCGACGCCGACGTCCCCGGCGCCGTGGGCCGGGTGCTCGGCGAGGTGCTGGAGGAGCGCCTGCGCCGCGCACGGCTGGCGGATCCCCTGTTCGCGGAGGACGTGGCCGAACGGGTGGCGCGCTTCACCCTCCAGGGTGGCAAGCGCACGCGCGCGCAGCTGGTGTGGTGGGCCGCGCGGGCCTGCGCCGGCCGGGACCCCGCCCCCGCGGCGGCGGCCCTGCGGATCGCCGGAGCCCTGGAACTGCTCCAGACGTGCGCACTCGTCCAGGACGACGTGATGGACCGGGCCGTCCTGCGACGGGGCCGGCCCACACTGCACACGGACCTGACCGACGGGTACGCCGACCGGGTGGGACCCGAGCGGGCCCGGCGGTTCGGGCAGTCGGCCGCGGTTCTCGCCGGGGACCTGGCGCTGGCCTGGGCCGACGACCTGGTGGCGGAGACACCCCTGGCGGCATGGACGGGGGTGGTGGTGCGGCGGCTGTGGAGCGACATGCGCACGGAGATGGTGGCGGGCCAGTACCTCGATGTGCAGGGCGAGGTCACCGCGGCCTGGTCCCTGCCCCGCGTGCTGCGCGCCGCCCGCCTGAAGAGCGCCCTCTACTCGGTCGAGCGGCCCCTCGCCCTGGGAGCCGCCGTGGCGGGCGCGGACGATGCGACACTGCGCCGGCTGTGCGACGCCGGACGCTGCGTGGGCCTGGCCTTCCAGCTGCGCGACGACCTGGACGACGTCTTCGGCGACCCGCGGGAGACCGGCAAGGCGTGCGGCGGCGACATCCGGGCGGGCAAGCCGACCTATCTGGTCGCGGTCGCCCGCGCGCGGGCCGAGGCCGCCGGCGACGGCGCCGCGCTCGCCGTGCTGGACCGGCGGCTCGGTGACGCGGACCTCACCGAGCGCGCCCTGGACGAGGTGCGGGAGGTGCTGGTCACGACCGGCGCGCGCGCCACCGTGGAGACCAAGGTCGACCGGCTCGCCGCGCAGGGACTGCGGCACTTCGACGGCGCCGCGCTCGATCCCGAGGGCGCCGGGCCGCTGCGCGCCCTGCTGCTCGCGACGGCCGGGGCGCGGCGGGGCGGGGAGGCCGCCGTGCGGCTTCGGCCCGTACCGGATCCGTCCACCACGCGGGCCCGCGGCGGCGCGGGGAGCGGCCGGTGACCCGCACCCTGCCCGGTCCCACGGACCACGTGGTGGTGGTCGGCGCCGGACTCGCCGGACTGTCGGCGGCACTGCACCTGTTGGGTGCCGGGCGCCGAGTCACGGTCGTCGAGCGGGACGACCTCCCCGGCGGCCGGGCCGGACGCCTCGACCTGGCCGGGTACCGGATCGACACCGGGCCCACCGTGCTGACCATGCCCGACCTGGCCGACGAGGCGTTCGCCGCCGTCGGGGACAGCCTGTACGCGCGGGTCGAACTGATCCCCCTGCACCCGGCCTACCGGGCCTGCTTCGCGGACGGCAGCAGCCTCGACGTGCACACCGGCGCGGACGCGATGGCGGCGGAGGTGGAGCGGTTCGCCGGGCCGGCCGAGGCGGCGGGCTACCGGCGGCTGCGCGACTGGCTCCAGCGGCTGTACCGGGCCCAGATGCGCCGCTTCATCGACGCCAACTTCGACTCACCGCTCGGCCTGCTCAACGCCGATCTCGCCCGGCTGGCCGCCCTCGGCGGTTTCGGTCGCCTGGACGCGCGGATCGGCCGGTTCCTGGGCGACGAGCGGCTGCGCCGGGTGTTCTCCTTCCAGGCCCTGTACGCGGGTGTGCCACCGGCGCGGGCGCTGGCCGCCTACGCGGTCATCGCCTACATGGACACCGTCGCCGGCGTGTACTTTCCCCGGGGCGGCATGCACGCCTTGCCACGGGCGATGGCGGAGGCCGCCGCAGCGGCCGGCGCCGAGCTGCGGTTCGGGCAGCGGGTGACCCGCCTGGAGCGGTCGGGCCGGCGCGTGACGGCCGTCGTCACGGACGCCGGCCGCATCCCGTGCGACGCGGTCGTCCTCACCCCGGACCTGCCCGTCGCCTACCGGCTGCTCGGCCGCCGGCCGCGCAGGCCGCTCGGGCTGCGTCATTCCCCCTCCGCCGTCGTGCTGCACGCCGGCACGGACCGCACCTGGCCCCTGCTCGCGCACCACACGATCTCGTTCGGCGCGGCGTGGCGCTCGACGTTCGACGAGCTCACCCGCGCCGGACGGCTGATGAGCGACCCGTCCCTGCTCGTCACCCGCCCCACCGCCACCGACCCCGGCCTCGCGCCGCCGGGCCGCCACCTGCACTACATCCTCGCCCCCTGCCCCAACACCGACATCGGCCCGGACGCGGCGGCCTGGTCCGATCTCGGCCCGCGCTACCGGGACACGCTGCTACGGGAGCTGGAGCGACGCGGACTGGACGGCGTCGGAGCCGCCATCGAGGAGGAGTGCCTGATCACCCCGGCCGACTGGCACGCCCAGGGACACGCCGCCGGAACCCCCTTCTCGGCCGCCCACACCTTCGCGCAGACCGGGCCGTTCCGGCCGCGCAACCTGGTGCGCGGCACGGAGAACGCGGTCCTGGCCGGCTGCGGCACCACACCGGGCGTCGGGGTGCCGACCGTGCTGCTGTCGGGGAAGCTGGCCGCGGCCCGCGTCACGGGGCCGCCCGGGCGGGGAAGCGCCCGCCCGCGCCCCGCCGCGCTCCCCGGCCGGACCCGCGCCGCGGCTCCCCCCGCCTCCCCGGCCCCGGCCGCGCTCGCCACCGGGCCGGAGCCGGCGGCCGGACCACGAGCACACGCGACACCGCCCACCCGGGCGGCCACCGCACCGGAGCCGCCGACCCGCCCGCCGGACCCTCCGTCCGCCGCGAGGCGGTGGGAAGCGCCGGAGGATTTCCCGGCTGCCGCGCCGGAGTCGTCGGCTCGTCCGCTGGAGTCCCCGTCCGCCGCGAGGCGGTGTGAGGTGCCGGAGAGCCCCAGGGCGGCCGCCGCGCCGGAGTCGCCGGCTCGCCCGCCGGAGTCCCCGTCCGCCGCGAGGCGGCCCGAGGTGCCGGAGAGCCCCAGGGCGGCCGCCGCGGCGGAGTCGCCGGCTCGCCCGCCGGAGTCCCCGGCTGTCACCAGGCGGTCCGAGGCGCCGGAGAACTCCCCGGGTGCCACGAGGTGCCCCGAGGCGCCGGAGAGCCCCCCGGCCGACCCCCCGGCACCCGCGACCGAAGGCAGGGCAGGATGACCGTTCGAGAGCTGGACGCGGCGGGGATCACCGATCCGGCGCTGCGCGCGGCCTACCGCCACTGCCGCGACCTCAACGCCCGGCACGGCAGGACCTACTTCCTCGCCACGCGGCTGCTGCCCGTGGAGCGCCGGCCCGCCGTGCACGCGCTGTACGGCTTCGCCCGCTGGGCCGACGACATCGTCGACTCCCTGGCCCCCGACTCCGGAGCGGAGGTGCGGGCGCGGGCGCTGACCCGGCTCCAGGAGGAGATGGAGGCGGGGCTGCGGCGGGGCAGGGGCGCGGAGCCCGTGGTGCACGCCCTCGCCGACACCGTCCGCCGCTACGCCATCGACCACGCCCACTTCCGGGACTTCATGACCGCGATGCGCTCCGACCTGACCGTGACGGCCTATCCCACCTACGCCGACCTGAGCGCGTACACGCACGGCTCGGCCGCGGTGATCGGGCTTCAGATGCTGCCGGTGCTGGGCACGGTGGTGCCGCGGGAGGAGGCCGAGCCGTACGCCGCGGCCCTCGGCGTCGCCTTCCAGCTGAGCAACTTCCTGAGGGACGTCGGCGAGGACCTGGACCGCGGGCGCGTCTACCTGCCCGCCGACCTGCTCGACGGTCACGGTGTCGACCGGGACCTGCTGCTCTGGAGCCGCGCGACGGGCCGCCCGGACCCCCGGATCACCGCAGCGCTCAGGGAGTTCGAGGCACTGACCCGTGGCGTGTACCGGGAGGCGGTGCCCGGTGTCGACCTGCTCGAACCGGTGGCGCGGCCCTGCATCCGCACCGCGACCGTCCTGTACGGCGGCATCCTCGACGCCGTCGCCCGGGACGGCTGGACCGTGCTGCACCGGCGGTCGGTGGTGCGGCGCCGGCGCAGAGCGGTGGTCGCCGCCGACGGGCTGGTCCGGGTGGCGGCGGCCCGGCTGCGTGCGCGGACCGGGCCCGGACGCCGGCCGCCCCACCGCGCCGGTGCCCTGCCCGCAGCCGGGCTCTCGCCGGCGGTGACCGCCCGCGCGGCCGAGGAGGTCGCGTGAACCGCCGCCGTCTGCCGCTGTCACTGCGCCGCCATGCCGTGCCCTGGGAGGGCCAGCGGCCCACCTGGCCCGAGGCGCGGCCCGGGCTGATCGCCGCGGCGTTGAAGCGGGCGCAGGCCCGCCCGTCCGGCAACTGGTACGTCGTCGGCGCCTCCCGTGCCCTGCGGCGGGACGGCAAGCTGGCGCGGACCGTGGCGGGGGAGGAGGTCGTGGTCTGGCGAGGGCCCGGCGGCCGCCTCGTCGGCGGACCGGGGATCTGCCCTCACCTGGGGGCGCCGTTGCGGGACAGCCCGGTGCGCTGCGGCACGCTGGTGTGCCACTGGCACGGACTGGCCCTGGACGGCGGCCCGCACGCGGGCTGGTCGCCGCTGCCGGTGCACGACGACGGGGTCCTGGTGTGGGCGCGGCTGGACGCGGTGGGCGGCGAGGAGCCGCTGGCCGCACCGGTCGTACCGCCGCGGCCCGAGCCCGCGCGCGCCGTGACGGCCGTCTACACCGGAGTGGGTGTCTGCGAGCCCGAGGACGTGGTGGCCAACCGGCTCGATCCGTGGCACGGGGCGTGGTTCCACCCGTACTCGTTCGTCGACCTGACGGTGGTGGACGCACCGGGCCCGGACGGCGCGGTGGACGGCCGCCCGGACGCCCTGACCGTCGACGTGTCGTTCAAGGTGGCGGGCCGGCTGGTCGTGCCGGTCCGCGCCGTCTTCAGCGCGCCCGAACCCCGGACGGTCGTCATGCACATCACCGAGGGCGAGGGTGTGGGCTCCGTCGTGGAGACCCATGCGACACCGCTCGGCGCGGACCGGGCGGGCCGACCGCGCACCGCCGTCGTGGAGGCGGTGGTGGCGGCCTCGCACCGTCCCGGCTTCGCCGCCGCCCGCCGGGCCGCCCCGCTGCTGCGTCCCCTGATGCGCGCCGCGGCCGGGCGGCTGTGGCGGGACGACCTGAGCTACGCCGAGCGGCGCTGGCAGCTACGGTCCACGGG
The DNA here is from genome assembly GCF_040645015.1 of Streptomyces sp. NPDC046881. Taxonomy (NCBI): domain Bacteria; kingdom Bacillati; phylum Actinomycetota; class Actinomycetes; order Kitasatosporales; family Streptomycetaceae; genus Streptomyces; species Streptomyces sp. NPDC046881. The sequence goes on from NZ_JBEYXJ010000037.1 coordinate 65,743, forward strand.
CCGCTTCCCCGGGTGAACGGCGAACGGGGGCCCCGGGTCCGCCCTCGCACCGGGCGGTCACCGGTCCCCGGCCGCAGCCGCGGGGGCGCCCTCACCCGAACGGGGGAGTGGCGGCGGTACACCGCATCCGTCACCGGCCGCCGGGGCGAATCCCTTCCGGAGTGACCCCACCGGAAGCGGAAGTGATCCCCATGCACACCTCGGTCGTCGTGTTCACCTGCGATCTGCGCCTGTCGGACCATCCTCCGCTGCGCGCGGCTCTGCACGGAGGAGGCCCGGTGGTACCGCTGTTCGTGCGTGACCCCGCCGTGGACGGAGCGGGTTTCGCCGCGCCGAACCGGCTCGCGTTCCTCGCCGACTGCCTCCGGGACCTGGACGCCCGGCTGCGGGAGCGGGGCGGCCGGCTGGTGCTGCGCGAGGGCGACACGGTCACGGAGGTGTGCCGGGTGGCCACCGAGGCGGACGCCGACGAGGTGCACATGGCGGGCGACGTCAGCGTCTTCGCGCACGCGCGTGAACGGCGGCTGCGGCGGGCGCTGGAGGCCGACGGGCGGCGCCTGTACGTCCACGAGACGGTGAGCACCGCCGTGGCACCGGGCGCGGTGACGCCGGCCTCCTCCGACCACTTCGCGGTGTTCACCCCGTACTACCGGTGCTGGTCCGCGCAGGGCCTGCGGGACGTGCTGGACGCGCCGCGTGCGATCACCGTGCCGGAGGAGGTGGGCTCCGCCCCGCTGCCGGAGCGAGGTGACGTGAGCGGCGTGTCGCCGGGGCTGTGCGCGGGCGGCGAGACGGAGGGGCGGCGCAGGCTCACCGCGTGGCTGCGTTCCGGCGTGGCCGCCTACGACGAACGGCACGACGACCTGGCCGGCGACGCCACCTCCCGCCTCTCGCCCCACCTGCACTTCGGAACGTTGTCACCGGTCGAGGTGGTGCACCGGGCCCACAGGGCCGGCGGCGCGGGCGCGGAGGCGTTCGTACGGCAGGTCGCCTGGCGCGACTTCAACCGTCAGGTGCTCGCCGCCCGCCCCGACGCCGCCGCACACGACTACCGCACCCAACGCGACCGGTGGCGCCGCGGGAAGGACGCGGAGGCGGACACCGAGGCGTGGCGGGAGGGCCGTACCGGCTACCCGGTGGTGGACGCGGCGATGCGGCAGCTGCGGCACGAGGGCTGGATGCACAACCGGGGCCGGCTGCTGGCGGCGAGCTTCCTCAGCAAGACGCTGTACGTCGACTGGCGGGTGGGCGCCCGGCACTTCCTGGACCTGCTGGTCGACGGCGACGTGGCGAACAACCAGATGAACTGGCAGTGGATGGCGGGCACGGGCACCGACACCCGGCCCTACCGCGTGCTCAACCCCGTCACCCAGGGCAAGCGGTACGACCCGGACGGGGCCTACGTGCGGCGGTGGGTGGAGGAACTGGCGGACGTGGGGGGTGCGGCCGTGCACGAGCCGTGGAAGCTTCCGGCACCGGTGCGCTCCGGGACCGGTTACCCCGAGCCGGTGGTGTCCCTGGCGGAGGGCCTGGACCGCTTCAAGCGGGCCCGGGGACGCGTCTGACGCCCCTGGGGGCATCGGGTTGTCGGCGGTGGTGCCCCGGCGGCTCACCCCGCGGTGTACAGCGCGCGCAACGCCTCCACCGCCTGCGCCAGTCCGGCCGGCCTGAGCACGCCGGCGGGCTGGGACCGGCTCCAGCCGGGGCCGCCCAGCAGCACCGCCGGACCGCGCCGCGTCCCCTTCATGCCCCAGCGCAGGCCGGCGACGTGCCGGGCCAGGGCCGGGGCCGCGCGTGCGCTCTCCTGGGCCCACAGCACGACCGCGACCGGGCCGAGCCGGCGCACCGCCGCGTCCAGCGCCTCGACGGGCAACGCGGCTCCCAGCATGCGCACCGGCATCCCCTCCCGGCCGAGCGCCGCGTGCAGGGCCTCCAGGGGCAGGGTGTGCTGTTCGCCGGGGACACAGGCCAGCAGGACGCAACCGGGCCCCGGGGCGGCGACGGGTGCGGCGGGCGGCGTGCTGCGGCGCAGCACGGTGGAAACGTGCCAGGCGAGCAGGTGCTCCACCTCCACGTACTGGTCGTCGGAGGAGGCCCAGCGGCGTCCCACGGCGTGCAGGGTGGGCACCATCACCTCCTGCCAGGCGACCATGAGGCCGTAGCGCTCGACGGCGGCGGAGAGCTGCTTCTCCAGCGCGGGTGCGTCCAGTCGTACGGCGGCGCGCGCGAGGCCGCGGCACTCCAGACGCACGTCACCGAGGGGCAGTGCGCCGGCGGCCCGCGACCGCCCCTCGGGTGCCGGGCGCGTCGCAGCGGTGGCGGCTCCCGCCGCGGCGGGCGGGCCCGCAGGGGCCGTGCGGGCGGCGCGGGCCGCGTCCGCCGGCGGAATGCCGGTCGCCGTCAGCCGGCACATCTCCTCGACCGTCGCCACGTCCGCCGCGGTCCAGCGACGGTGCCCGCCCCCGGTGCGTGCGGTCGGCCCGATGCCGTAGCGGCGGTCCCACGAGCGCAGGGTCATCGGCGACACGCCGAGGCGGCGGGCCAGCACACCGGTGGTCAGCCCGGCGGCGCCCGGTACGGCGGGCGGCCCCTGGTCCGGCTGCGCGGCAGAGTCGGTGGCGGTCACGTGGTCCTCTTCCGTCGAGTGTGCTCACTCCGTGGCCTCGGCGTCCAGGCACCGGCCCAGGCGCAGCAGGCCGCGCCGGGTGTGGCTCTTGACCGTACCCAGCGGCCAGCCGGTGACGTGGGCGATCTGCGTCTGCGTCAGGTCACCGTAGAAGGCCAGGCACAGGACCCGCCGCTGGGCCTCGGGAAGGCGGCGCAGTTCCCGGGTCACGTCCACCCGGTCCAGGACCGCGTCCTGCGCGTACGACGTCTCCGGCGAGGGGGGCGACTCGCGCGCCGCCGCCGCGGCGACGTCCGTGCGCCGGGTGCGGGCGGACAGAGCGTCGGCGATCTTGCGCCGGGTGATGCCCACCAGCCAGGCGGGCAGCGGCCCACGGCCCGGGTGGTAGCCGTGGCGTCCGCGCCAGGCCGCGAGGAACACCGTCTGGGTGACGTCCTCGGCCTCCGCGCCGTCGCCCAGGGACTGCCGCGCCAGCGACAGGACGAGTGGGGCCCAGCGGCGGTAGACCGCCTCCATGCCGTCCTCGTCCCCGGCCGCGAAACGCGAGGCCAGTTCGTCCTCCTGAGGCGCCATGGGCACGGGCTCGGCTTCGATCACGGCAAGTGCGGTCATGGCCTGCTCCCTCGTCCGGGGTGGCTCCCCGTCTGATGGCCACGGTCCGTCCGGCATCCCTGCGGCGGCAACTCGCATCGAGTCTGCATCGACTCAGTCGGGGGTGGGACCGCCCGGGGCCGGCCCACCACACGACCCGGGGGGCCGTTCCCGCTCCGGGACGGTGTGCCCTGCGCGGCGGCTGATCCCGGTCCCCGTACGATGTCCCCGATGACCGGCACCCGAGCGCACGCCCCGCGACCGCCCCTGCGGCGGCGCCGCGCGCTGCTCGTGCTGGCCCTGCTGGCCGGGCTGCTCGGCATGCACGCCCTGGCGCCCGGCGGGGGCATGGCACACGCCGGACACGCCCGGGTCGCGCACGGATCGGTCGCCGTCACCGCGCCGGACGACTGCCCGGGCGGTGCCGGTCACTGCGGTGGCCACCAGCTGCACCACGCCGACCCCAGCTGTGCCTCGGGCGCGCCGGACGGCGGCCCGCAGCTGCCCGCGCCGGCCCCAGCCCCGGCGGCCGTCGCCGCGCCGGCCCCCTGCCCGCGCTCCGCCCCGGCCACGGCACCGGACGGCGCCCGGGCACCGCCCGATCTGGCCGAACTCCAACTCCTGCGGATCTAGAGGCCGCACCGGCCGCCCGCCCTGCCGTAGCGCAGGTGCCGCGGTCGTGCTCACGCGTGCCCTAAATCCCTTCAGAACAGCAGGAGTTCCCAATGACCACCCGTTCCCTGACCCGCCGCACCCTGGCCCGCCGCGCCGCGCTCGCCACGGCCGCCGTGACCGGCGCCCTCGTCCTCGCCGCCTGCGGCAGCGGCGACGGCGACAGCGGCAGTGGCGCCCACGGCGGCCACGGCACCTCCGCCACCCCGAGCGCGTCGGCCACCGCCCACAACGCGCAGGACGTCGTCTTCGCGCAGGGCATGATCCCGCACCACCGGCAGGCCCTGGAGATGGCGAAGCTGGCCGCCGGCCGGGCCGCCTCGGCCCGGGTGAAGGACCTCGCCTCGCGCATCGAGAAGGCGCAGGACCCGGAGATCCGCACCATGACCGGCTGGCTGACGTCCTGGGGCGAGGACGTCCCCATGGCCGGCATGGACCACTCCGGCCACGCCGGGATGCCGGGCATGTCCGGGATGATGAGCGAGGCCGACATGACGGCCCTGGAGAAGGCCGGCGGCAAGGACTTCGACACCCGGTTCCTGACCCTGATGGTCGAGCACCACCAGGGCGCCGTCGCGATGGCCCGCACCGAGCAGGAGAAGGGCCGCTTTGGCGCCGCCAAGGCCATGGCGGACGACATCGTCACCGCGCAGAACGCCGAGATCAAGGAGATGAAGCAGCTCCTCGGCAGCCGGTGACGGCACGGCGGGGGGGGGGGGGGGGGGGCCCCCCCCCCCCCCCCCCCCCCCCCCCCCCCCCCCCCACGGGACACCCGCGCCCCGGGGGGGGCG
>NZ_JBEYXJ010000038.1:0-69584 GCF_040645015.1 Streptomyces sp. NPDC046881
CTCGGCAGCGGGCTCCTCCGGGGCCTGCTCCAGGATCAGGTGGGCGTTGGTGCCGCTGACGCCGAACCCGGAGACGCCCACCCGGCGCGGCCGGTCGATCTCCGGCCAGAGGCTGGTGTGGTGGAGGAGCCGGACGGCGCCGGCGTCCCAGTCGACGCGGGTGCTGGGCTCGTCGGCGTGCAGGGTGGCGGGCAGGATGCCGTGGCGCAGGGCCTGGACCATCTTGATGACACCGGAAACGCCCGCGGCGGCCTGGGTGTGGCCGACGTTGGACTTCAACGAGCCGAGCCACAGCGGCTGTTCGCGATCCTGGCCGTAGGTAGCCAGCAGGGCCTGGGCCTCGATCGGGTCACCCAGGACCGTACCCGTGCCGTGGCCCTCCACGGCGTCCACGTCGGCCGGGGTGAGGCCGGCCGCGGCCAGGGCCTTGCGGATGACGCGCTGCTGCGAGGGGCCGTTCGGAGCGGTCAGGCCGTTCGAGGCACCGTCCTGGTTGACCGCGCTGCCCCGGATGACCGCCAGCACCCGGTGGCCCTTGCGCTGGGCCTCCGACAGCCGTTCCAGGACGACCACACCGGCGCCCTCGGCCCAGCCTGTGCCGTCGGCCGTGTCGGCGTACGACTTGCAGCGGCCGTCGGCGGCGAGGCCGCGCTGGCGGGAGAAGTCCACGAAGGTGTGGGGGGTCGCCATGACGGTGGCGCCGCCGGCGAGCGCCATGGAGCACTCGCCGCGCCGCAGGGCCTGGGCGGCGAGGTGGATGGCGACCAGGGACGAGGAGCAGGCGGTGTCCACGGTCACGGCCGGGCCCTCGAAGCCGAACACGTAGGAGATGCGGCCGGAGGCGACGCTGCCCGCGCCGCCGGTGCCGGCGTAGCCCTCCAGTTCCGGCGGGAGGTTGCCGCCGAAGAAGTAGTCGACGCCCATGATGCCGTTGAAGACGCCGACGTCCGCGCCCTTCAGGGAGAGCGGGTCGATGCCGGCCTGTTCGAGGGCCTCCCACGAGGTTTCCAGCAGCAGGCGCTGCTGCGGGTCCATCGCGAGCGCCTCACGCGGGGAGATGCCGAAGAACTCGGCGTCGAACAGGCCGGCGTCGCGCAGGAAGCCGCCCTGGCGGGCATAGGTGGTGCCCGTCGTGTCCGGGTCGTCGTCGAACAGTGCGTCCAGGTCCCAGCCGCGGTCGGCGGGGAAGTCGGACACGGCGTCCCGGCCCTCGGCGACCAGGCGCCACAGCTCCTCCGGCGTCGTCACACCGCCGGGCAGCCGGCAGGCCATGCCGACGATCGCGACCGGCTCGTCCGCGTTCCGCCGGACCTGCCGGCGCAGGTCGTGCAGTTCGGTCGTGACGCGCTTGAGGTACTTGAGGAGTTCCTGCTCTGTGGCCATCTTCCATTCCTCACCGAGGGTTTGACGGTCCGCGAAGGGGGGTCGGTCAGACGATTCCGAGTTCGTCGTTGATGAAGTCGAGGACTTCATCGGCGGAGGCGGATTCCAGTTGGTCCGCCACGGCGGAACCCTCTGTCTCCTCGACCGCTCCGTTGCACTTCGCGACCAGGCCCTGGAGACGAAGCACGATGTCGGCCTTCTTGGACTCGTCGGAAAGCAGTCCGGCGATCAGCGACTCGATGTCCTCGATCTTTTCGTGCACCAGCGACAGGGCGTCGTTGGTGGTGCCCAGTTCCGCGTGGAGGTGGCGGGCCAGAGCGAGCGGGTTCGGGTAGTCGAACACGACGGTGGCGGCGAGCTTGAGTCCGGTGGTCTCGCGGAGCCGGTTGCGCAGTTCGACGGAGGTGAGCGAGTCGAATCCGGCGTCCTTGAACGCCGTCTCGGGGCCGACGTGCTCCGCCCCGGCGTGGCCGAGGACGGTCGCGACGTGCCCGCGGACGAGGTCCAGGAGCAGGTTCTCCTGCTCGGCCGGGGCGAGTCCGGCGAGCCGGCGGGTGAGTCCGCCGGTGCTGTCCCCGGCCGTGGCGCGGGCCGGCTGGCGGCCGGTGCGGACCAGGCCGCGCAGCAGGGGCTGCACGGCGCGTCCCGCTGTCGCGTCGGCGCGCAGGGCCCTCAGGTCCAGCTTGATGGGGACCAGGAGCGCCTCGCCGGTGTCCAGGGCCGCGTCGAGGAGCCGCATGCCCTCGGCGGGGCCGATGGGCAGGACACCGCCCCGGCTCATCCGGGCCTGGTCGGCGGCGCCCAGGTGGGCGGTCATGCCGCTGGTCTGCTCCCACAGGCCCCAGGCGAGGGAGGTGGCGGGCAGGCCGGCCGCCCGGCGCCGGGTGGCGACCGCGTCGAGGTAGGCGTTGGCGGCCGCGTAGTTGCCCTGGCCGGCCGAGCCGAACAGGCCGGACGCCGAGGAGAAGACGGCGAACACCGTCAGGTCCCGGGTGCGGGTCAGTTCGTCCAGGTGCCGTACGGCGCTCACCTTGGGGGCGAAGACCGTGGCGAGGCGTTCGGGCGTCAACGCGCCGATCACGCCGTCGTCGAGGACACCGGCCGTGTGGATCACGCCCGTCAGCTCCGGGACGGAGTCCAGCAGCCGTGCCACCGCGGTGCGGTCGGACACGTCCGCGGCCACCAGGTCCACCGACTCCGCTCCCAGCTCGGCCAGTTCGGCCGCCAGCTCGGTGGCGCCCTCGGCCTCGGCACCGCGCCGGCCGGCCAGCACCAGGTGCCGTACGCCGTGGCGCTCGACCAGGTGCCGGGCCACCAGCGCGCCCAGCGAGCCGGTACCGCCGGTGACGAGCACCGTGCCCTCGGGCCGGAATGCGACGGCCGGCTCGCTCTCCGGCGCCCGGACCAGCCGCGGCACCGACAGCACCGGGCCGCGCACGGCCACCTGGGGCTCACCGGAGGCGAGGACCGCGGCGAGGAGGTCGTCGACGGGGGTGTCGGTGGCCGGGTCCAGGTCGAGCAGGACGATCCGGCCGGGGTTCTCGGCCTGGGCGGCGCGGACCAGGCCCCAGACGGCCGCGCCGGCCCCGTCGGTCAGCGTGGCGGCGTCGCCCGCGGGCACCGCGCCCCGGGTCACCACCAGCAGCCGCGCGTCCTCGAACTCGGGGTCGGCGAGCCAGGCCTGGACGACCTCCAGTGCGGCGGTGGTCCGGGCGAGCGCCTCCTCGTCGCCGTCGCCGGAGCCCTGGAGGTCCAGGACGGCGGCCTCGGGCACCTCGCCCTTCAGCGCGGTGACCTCGGCGGCGCCGGCGACCCGCGTCCAGGCGGGGGCCGTCGTCGGGGCCGGTGCCGCGAGTTGGGTCCAGGCGACGCCGAACAGGGCGTCGCGGCCCTGGTCCGCCGTCGCGGCGGCGTCGAGCTGGTCGACGTCCACCGGGCGGAAGGTGACCGAGTCGACGGTCAGGACGAGGCCGCCGTTCTCGTCGGTGGCGACGAGGGACAGCACGTCGGTTCCGCGCGGTGTGATCCGCACCCGCAGGGCGGCGGCGCCGGCGGCGTGCAGGGCCAGGCCGTTCCAGGAGAACGGCAGGACGTTGTGTCCGTCGTCGGGCTGGGCGAAGGCGTCGGTGTGCAGGGCCGCGTCCAGCAGGGCGGGGTGCAGGCCGAACCGGGCGGCCTCGTCGCGCTGCTCGTCGGGCAGGGCGACCTCGGCGTAGATCTCCTCGCCGCGCCGCCACACCGCGCGCAGCCCCTGGAAGGCGGGGCCGTAGGCGTAGCCGTGGCTCGCCAGGTCGGCGTAGAAGGCGGCGGGGTCGAGGTCGACCGGTTCGGCGCCGGCCGGCGGCCAGACCGTGGTGTCGAGGGCGGGGGTGTCCGCCGCCGACGTGGTCAGGGTGCCGGTGGCGTGGCGGTTCCAGGCGCCGGTGCCGATCTCGCCGGCGGTGTTCTCCCGGGCCGAGTAGACGGCCACGCTGCGCAGGCCGTCGTCGTCCGGTCCGCCGACGGCGACCTGGACGCGGACCCCGCCCTGCTCGGGAACGACGAGGGGGGCCTCGATGACGAGTTCGTCCAGCACTCCGCAGCCGGCCTCGTCACCGGCGCGTACGGCGAGTTCGACCAGGCCGGTGCCGGGTACCAGGACGACTCCGCCGACGGCGTGGTCGGCGAGCCAGGGGTGGGTGCGCAGGGACAGCCGGGAGGTGCAGAGCACCCCGCCGGTCTCGGGGACCTCCACGACCGCGCCGAGCAGCGGGTGGTCGGCCGTGCTCTGGCCGAGGGCGACCGCGTCGGTGGCGGGCGCCATGTGCAGCCAGTAGTGCTGGTGCTCGAAGGCGTACGTCGGCAGGTCCACGCGGGCCTCGGTGGCGCCCTCGGGCAGGGCGGCCGCCCAGTCGACCCGCGCGCCGCGGACGAACAGCTCGGCGACGGACAGCAGGAGCGTCTGGACCTCGCCGCGTTCGTCGCGCAGTGCGGGCACGCTCACCGCGTCCTCGCCCGCCGACTCGGCGATGGCGCCGGTCAGCGCGCCGCCGGGGCCCAGTTCCACGAACACCTGGCCGCCGGAAGCGGCGATCCCCTCGGCGAACCGCACGGGGCGGCGGACGTGGTCGACCCAGTAGGCCGGGTCCGTCAGGCGGCCCGGTTCGGCGATCCGGCCGGTCACGTTGGACACCACCGGGATAGTCGGCTCGTTCCAGGTCAGTCCGGACAGGGCCTGGGCGAAGCCGGCCAGCATCGGCTCCATCAGCGCCGAGTGGAAGGCGTGCGAGACGGTGAGCCGCTTGGTACGGCGGCCCTGCTCGCGCAGCTTCTCCACCACGGCCACGACGGCTCCCTCGTCACCGGAGAGGACCACCGAGCCGGGCGCGTTGACCGCGGCGAGGTCGACGCCCGCGCCGAGGTAGTCCTCGATCTCCGCCTCGGTGGCGGCGACCGCGACCATCGCGCCGCCCGGCGCCAGGGCCTGCATCAGCCGGCCGCGGGCCGCGACGAGCGCCGCCGCGTCCCGGAGCGACAGCACGCCGGCCACATGGGCCGCGACGACCTCGCCGATGGAGTGCCCGGCGACCACGTCGGGGCGTACGCCCCAGGACTCCACGAGCCGGAACAGGGCCGTCTCCAGCGCGAAGAGGCCGGCCTGGGTGAACACCGTCTGGTCCAGCAGGCCGCCGCCCGCGTTGCCGACCTCGCCGAAGACGACGTCCTTGACGGGGTGGTCCGCCCAGCCGGTGAGCTGCGCGTCCAGGGCGGCGCAGGCCTCGTCGAGGGCGTCGGCGAAGACCGGGTAGCGGTCGTACAACTCGCGGCCCATGCCGAGGCGTTGCGAGCCCTGGCCGGGGAAGACGAAGACCGTGCCGCCGGTGCTCTCGGAGCCGGTGACCACGGTCGGCGAGGGCTCGCCGGCGGCGAGCGCCGCCAGACCGGACACCGCCTCCTCGCGCGAGCCGGCGACGACCACCGCGCGTTCGGACAGCACCGCCCGCCGGGCGACGAGCGCTCCGGCGACGGCCGCCGGCGCGGCCTCGGTGTCCCGGACGAACGCGGCGAGCCGGGCGGCCTGTCCGGCGAGTGCGGCGGCGCTGCGGGCGGAGACCACCACCGGCAGCACGCCGTCGGCCGGCGCCGCGGGTGCCGCGGCCGGCTCCTCGGGGGCCTGCTCCAGGATGACGTGGGCGTTGGTGCCGCTGACGCCGAACGCGGAGACGCCGGCCCGGCGCGGGCGGCCGGTCTCGGGCCAGTCGCGTGCCGCGGTGAGCACCTCGACCGCGCCCGTCGACCAGTCCACCTCGGTGGACGGCCGGTCGACGTGCAGGGTGGGGGGCAGCACCGCGTGGCGCAGCGCCTCGACGGTCTTGATGACGCCGGCGACGCCGGCGGCGGCCTGGGCGTGGCCGATGTTGGACTTCACCGAGCCGATCCACAGCGGCTCGTCGCGGTCCTGGCCGTAGGTGGCGAGCAGGGCCTGCGCCTCGATCGGGTCGCCGAGGACGGTGCCCGTGCCGTGTGCCTCGACCGCGTCCACCTCGGACACCGACAGTCCGGCGCCGGCCAGCGCCTTGCGGATGACGCGCTGCTGCGAGGGACCGTTCGGGGCGGTCAGGCCGTTGGACGCGCCGTCCTGGTTGACGGCGCTGCCCCGGAGCACCGCGAGGACCCGGTGGCCCTTGCGGCGTGCCTCGGAGAGGCGTTCCAGGACGATGACGCCCGCGCCCTCGGCCCAGCCGGTGCCGTCGGCGGAGGAGGAGAAGGCCTTGCACCGGCCGTCGGGCGAGAGGGCCTGCTGACGGGAGAACTCCACGAAGGTGTACGGGTTGGCGAGGACGGTGGCGCCGCCGGCCAGGGCCATCGAGCACTCGCCGTTGCGCAGGGCCTGCGCGGCGAGGTGGATGGCGACCAGCGAGGAGGAGCAGGCGGTGTCCACGGTCACCGCGGGGCCTTCCAGGCCGAAGACGTAGGACACCCGGCCGGAGGCCACGCTGCCCGCGGAGCCGGTGGCGGTGAACCCGGCGAGTTCCGGCGGGAGTTCGCCGCCGAAGCCGTAGCCCTGGGTCATCACGCCGGAGAACACGCCGACGTCCGTGCCCTTCAGGGAGAGCGGGTCGATGCCGGCCCGCTCCAGCGCCTCCCAGGAGGTTTCCAGGAGCAGCCGCTGCTGCGGGTCCATGGCCAGCGCCTCGCGCGGGGAGATGCCGAAGAAGCCCGCGTCGAAGAGGCCGGCGTCGTAGAGGAAGCCGCCCTGGTCGACGTACGACGTCCCGACGCGTCCAGGGTCGGAGTCGAACAGGCCCTCCAGGTCCCAGCCGCGGTCGGACGGGAAGCCGGACATGGCGTCCCGGCCCTCGGCCACCAGCCGCCAGAGGTCCTCGGGGCTGCTGACACCGCCGGGCAGCCGGCAGGCCATGCCGACGATGGCGATCGGCTCGCCGGGGTCGGCCGCCGCGACGGCCGGTTCCGGGGCGGCCGGGACGGCGGTGACGTGCCCGAAGTGGCTGTGCAGGTGGCGGGCGAGGGCGAGCGGGGTCGGGTAGTCGAAGACGACGGTCGTCGGCAGGCTGAGGCCGGTGGCCTCACGGATGCGGTTGCGCAGTTCGACGGAGGTGAGGGAGTCGAAGCCGGCGTCCTTGAACGCCTTCTCCGCCCTGACCTGGTCGGCCCCGGCGTGGCCGAGGACGGTGGCGACCTGGCCGCGGACCACGTCCAGCAGCAGTGCCTCCTGCTCGTCCGGGGTGAGTCCGGCGAGCCGGTCGGCCAGGCCGCCGCCGCTGCGGTCCGCGGCGGCCGTCCGGGCGGCCTGCCGGGTGACCCGGATCAGGCCGCGCATCAGGGGCTGGACCGTGCCGCCGGAGGCGGCGTCGGCGCGGGCGGCCCGCAGGTCCAGCTTGATCGGGACGACGAGGGCCTGTTCGGCGCCGAGGGAGGTGTCGAAGAGGGCCAGGCCCTCCTCGGGGGTGAGGGCGCGGACCCCGCCCCGGCCCATGCGGGCCTGGTCGGCTGCGCTCAGGTGGGCGGTGAGGCCGGTGCTCTGCTCCCACAGGCCCCAGGCCAGCGACACGGCCGGGAGTCCGGCGGCGCGGCGGCGGGCCATGAGGCCGTCGAGGTAGGCGTTGGCGGCCGCGTAGTTGCCCTGGCCGGCCGAGCCGAACAGGCCGGCGCCGGAGGAGTAGACGGCGAACACCGTCAGGTCCCGGGTGCGGGTCAGTTCGTCCAGGTGGGCGGCGGCGTGGGCCTTCGGGCCGAAGACGTCCGCCATCCGTTCGGGGGTGAGGGCGCTGATGACGCCGTCGTCGAGGACACCGGCCGTGTGGATCACGCCCGTCAGCTCCGGGACGGAGTCCAGCAGCCGTGCCACCGCGGCGCGGTCGGACACGTCCACGGCCACCAGGTCCACCGACTCCGCTCCCAGCTCCGCCAGTTCGGCCGCCAGCTCGGTGGCACCCTCGGCCTCGGCACCGCGCCGGCCGGCCAGCACCAGGTGCCGTACGCCGTGGCGCTCGACCAGGTGCCGGGCCACCAGCGCGCCCAGCGAGCCGGTACCGCCGGTGACGAGCACCGTGCCCTCGGGCCGGAACGCGACGGCCGGCTCGCTCTCCGGCGCCCGGACCAGCCGCGGCACCGACAGCACCGGGCCGCGCACGGCCACCTGGGGCTCACCGGAGGCGAGGACCGCGGCGAGGAGCGGTTCGACGGCGGTGCCGTAGGCGATGTCCGGGTCGGTGTCGGTGTCGATCAGGACGATCCGGCCGGGGTTCTCGGCCTGGGCCGCGCGGACCAGGCCCCAGACGGCCGCGCCGGCCGGGTCGGTCACCGCGTCGTCACCGCCGGCGGGCACGGCCCCCCGGGTCAGCACGACCAGCCGGGACTCCTCCAGGCTGGGCGCGGCGAACCAGGCCTGGAGCATGGCCAGGATCCGGTTGGCCTGGGCCAGGGCGCCGTCGGCGCCGGCGTCCGGGCTGCCGTCGGGCGTCACGGCCTCGACCACGGCGACCAGGGGGCCGGTCGCCGCGCCGGCGAGGATGCCGACCTCGTCCGCCTGGAACAGCGGCACCCACTGCGGCACCTGTGCCTCGGCGGGGGCCGCGGGCAGCTCCGTCCACTCGACGCGGTACAGCGAGTGGCCGCTGTCGCCCCGGGCCGCCGTCAGCCGGTCGGCGGAGATTGGCAGGAAGCCGAGGGCGTCCAGGGTCACGACGAGCCCGCCGGTCTCGTCGGCGGCCTCCAGCGTGAGCCGGCCGGCGCCGGACGGCGCGAGCCGCACGCGGAGGGTGGTCGCGCCGGTGGCGTGCAGCGTGAGCCCCTGCCACGTGGCGGGCTGCCACAGCCGCTGTCCGGCACCGTCCGGGTCGGCCGTGGCCGCGTGCCGCAGGCCCGACTGCACGGCGGCGTCGAGCAGCGCGGGATGGATGCCGAACCGCTCGGCGCCGGCCCGCTGTTCCTCGGGCAGCGCGACCTCGGCGAAGACCTCGTCCCCGCGCCGCCACAGCGCCCGTACGCCGCGGAAGGCGGGGCCGAACGGGTGGCCGAGGCGGAGCAGGTCGTCGTAGAGCTCGTCGGTGTCGGCCGGGCGGGCGCCGGTGGGCGGCCACAGGGTCAGGTCGGCGCTCGCCTCCGCGGCGGTGAGCGGGGCGGGCGACAGCCGTCCGGTGGCGTGCCGGGTCCATGCGGCGGGCTCGGTGTCCTCGCCGGCCGCGTAGACGTCGACGGTGCGGGCGCCGCTGTCGTCGGGGCCGCCGACGGCGACCTGGACGCGTATGCCGCCCTCCTCGGGCAGCACCAGCGGGGTCTCGACGGTCAGCTCGTCCAGGGTGGCGGTGCCGGCCTCGTCGCCGGCGCGCAGGGCGAGTTCGGCCAGGGCGGAGGCGGGGACGACGATCGCGCCGCCGACGACGTGGTCGGCCAGCCAGGGGTGGGTGCGCGGGGAGAGACGGGAGGTGAAGACCAGCCCGTCGGACTGGGGCAGCGGGACGACCGCGCCCAGCAGGGGGTGGTCGGCGGCGGACTGGCCGAGCGAGGCGGCGTCCGTCGCGGGCGCGGTCTTCAGCCAGTAGTGCCGGTGGTCGAAGGCGTACGTCGGCAGGTCCACGGGGGTGTCGCCGGCGCCCTCGGGCAGCACACCGGTCCAGTCGACGGCGACGCCCCGGACGAACACCTCGGCCATCGACGTCAACAGCCGCCGCAGGCCGCCTTCTTCGCGGCGCAGTGAGCCGGTGGCCACCGCGTCCGCCCGTGTCTCGTCCACGATCTCGCTGACCGGCTGGACGAGGACCGGGTGGGCGCTGGACTCGACGAACACCGTGTGGCCCTCGGCGAGCAGCGCTTCGACGGCCGGGCCGAAGCGGACCTGCCGGCGCAGGTTCCGGTACCAGTAGTCGCCGTCGAGGACGCCCGCCTCGCGCACCCACTCGCCGGTGACCGTGGAGAAGAACGGCACCAGCGGTGCCTGGCTGCGGATGTCCGCGAAGGCCTCCGCCAACGCCCCTTCGATCGCCTCGACATGGCGGGTGTGGGAGGCGTAGTCCACCGCGACCCGGCGCACGCGCACACCGTCGGCCTCCAGCGCGGCCAGCGCCTCGTCCAGCGCCTCGGCGTCACCGGCGATCACCACGGAGGAGGGGCTGTTGACGGCGGCGACCTCGACCCGCCCGTCCCAGGCGGTGATCCGCTCGGCCGCTTCGGTCGCGGAGAGCGCCACCGAGGCCATGCCGCCCCGGCCGGCCAGCTCCCCGGCGATCACCTGACTGCGCACGGCCACGATCCGCGCCGCGTCCTCCAGCGACAGCGCACCGGCCACGCACGCGGCGGCGATCTCGCCCTGCGAGTGGCCGACCACCGCGTCCGGTACGACCCCGACGGACGCCCACACGGCGGCCAGGGCGACCATCACGGCGAAGCTCGCCGGCTGGACCACGTCGACGCGGGCGACGAGGCCGTCGTCGGCCTCGCCGCGGAGCACGGCCTCCAGGTCCCAGTCCACCCAGGGTTCCAGGGCCCGGGCGCACTCGGTGATCCGCTCGGCGAACACCGGGGAGGTCTCCAGCAGTTCCCGGCCCATGCCGGTCCACTGCGAGCCCTGCCCCGGGAAGACCAGGGCCGTCCGTCCGGCCGCTGCCCCGGCGCCGGTCAGCAGGCCGGCGGCCGACTCGCCGCGGGCCAGCGCGCCCAGCCCGGCAGCCGCCTCCTCGCGGGTCCCGGCGACGACCACGGCCCGCTCGGACAGGACGGCCCGGCGCGTCGCCAGGGCGGCCGCGACGTCCGTGAGGGACGCGTCCGTGCCGGCCGCGAACGCGGCCAGGCGCTCCGCCTGTGCGGCCAGCGAGCCCTCGGAGGCCGCCGACACCACCAGCGGCACCACACCGTCGTGCGGCGCCGGTGCGGCGGCCGGCTCCTCGGGTGCCTGCTCCAGGATGAGGTGGGCGTTGGTGCCGCTGATACCGAAGGAGGAGACGCCGGCCCGGCGCGGGCGGCCGGCGTCGGGCCACTCCCGCTCATCGGTCAGCAGCTCGACGGAGCCCGCCGACCAGTCGACCTGCGGGGTCGGCTCGCTGACGTTCAGGGTGGGCGGCAGGACGCCGTGGCGCAGCGCCTGCACCATCTTGATGACACCGGCGACACCGGCGGCGGCCTGGGTGTGCCCGATGTTGGACTTCAACGAGCCGAGCCAGAGCGGCTGTTCGCGGTCGCGGCCGTAGGTGGCCAGCAGGGCCTGCGCCTCGATCGGGTCGCCGAGCGCGGTGCCCGTGCCGTGCGCCTCGACGACGTCGACGTCCGTGGCGGCCAGCCCGGCGGCCGCCAGCGCCCGGCGGATCACCCGCTGCTGGGAGGGGCCGTTCGGGGCGGTCAGGCCGTTGGAGGCGCCGTCCTGGTTGACCGCGCTGCCGCGGACGACCGCCAGCACCTGGTGCCCGTTGCGGCGGGCCTCCGACAGACGCTCCAGGACGACGATGCCGACGCCCTCGGAGAGGATCGTGCCGTCGGCGCCGGCGGAGAAGGCCTTGACCCGGCCGTCGGCGGCCAGGCCGCGCTGCCGGGACATGCCGAGCACCCCGATGGGCGAGCCCATCACGGCGACACCGCCGGCCAGCGCCAGGGAGCACTCGCCCTGCCGCAGCGCCTGGGCCGCCAGGTGCATGGCGACCAGCGAGGAGGAGCAGGCGGTGTCCACGGTCACCGCGGGGCCCTCGAAGCCGAAGACGTACGACACCCGGCCCGAGGCCACGCTGCCGGCGGTCGCGGTGGTGACGTAGCCCTCCAGCTCGGGAGGCATGTTGCTGAGGGACTCCAGGTAGTCGTGGATGGAGACGCCGGAGAAGACGCCGACGTCGGCGCCGCGGGTCGAGCTGGGGTCGATGCCGGCGTTCTCCAGGGCCTCCCAGGTCGCCTCCAGCAGCAGCCGCTGCTGCGGGTCCATGGCCAGCGCCTCGCGGGGGGAGATGCCGAAGAACTCGGCGTCGAACTCGGCGGCGCCGTGCAGGAATCCGCTCTTGTGGACGTAGGCGGTGCCGGCCTTGTCGGGGTCGGCGTCGAACAGCTCGTCCAGGTTCCAGCCGCGGTCGTCGGGGAACTCCGTGATGCCGTCGCGGCGTTCGGTGACCAGCCGCCACAGGCCGGCCGGGTCGGTGACGCCGCCGGGCAGCCGGCAGGCCATGCCGACGATCGCGATCGGCTCGTCCGGGTCGGTCGTGACCACGGTGGGCGCGGCGGCGCCGGCCGCGCTCTCGCCGAGTTCCTCGCGCAGGTGGCGGGCGAGCGCCACCGGGGTCGGGTAGTCGAAGATGAGCGTGGCGGGCAGCTTGACGCCGGTGGCGGCGGAGAGCCTGTTACGCAGTTCGATCGCGGTGAGCGAGTCGAAGCCGATGTCGCCGAAACCGCGGGTGCCCGCGGCGAGTTCGGGTCCGCTGAAGCCGAGGACGCCGGTGGCCTCGGCCTGGATGATGCCCAGCAGGACGGCTTCCTGGTCGGCTTCGGCGAGGCCGGCGAGGCGGCGCAGCAGCCCGCTGCCGTCGCCGGCCGCGGCCCGGGCGGAGCGCCGGCCGGCCCGGACCAGGCCGCGCAGTAGGTGCGGCACGGCGGCGCCCGCGGCGGCGTCGGAGCGCAGGGCGCGCAGGTCCAGCTTGATCGGGACCAGCAGGGCGCGGTCGGCGCGCAGCCCGGTGTCGAGGAGGGCGAGGCCCTCCTCGGGGGTGAGGGCGAGGACACCGCCGCGGCTCATGCGGGCCTGGTCGGTCTCGCTGAGGTGGGCGGTGAGGCCCGTGCTCTGCTCCCACAGGCCCCAGGCGAGGGAGACGCCGGGCAGGCCGGCCGCGCGGCGGTGGGCCATCAGGGCGTCCAGGTAGGCGTTGGCGGCCGCGTAGTTGCCCTGGCCGGCGGAGCCGAGGAGGGCGGCGGCGGAGGAGAACACCACGAACGAGCGGAGACCGGGGGCGAGTTCGCGGGTCAGCTCGTCCAGGTGCCGTACGGCGGTGGCCTTGGGGGCGAAGACCCCGGCGATCCGCTCCTCGGTGAGCGCGCTGATCACACCGTCGTCCAGGATGCCGGCGAGGTGCACCAGACCGGTCAGCGGGTGCTCGGCCGGGACGGCGCGCAGCAGTCCGGCGACCGCGTCGCGGTCGGAGACGTCACAGGCGACGACGGAGACGGCCGCGCCGAGTCCGATCAGCTCGGCGGTGAGTTCGGCGGCGCCGTCGGCGTCGGGGCCGCGCCGGCCGGCCAGCACCAGGTGCCGTACGCCGTGCCGGCCGACCAGGTGCCGGGCGACGAGCGCGCCGAGCGAGCCGGTGCCGCCGGTGACGAGGACGGTGCCGTCGGGGTCGAAGGCGGCCGTGCCCTCGTCCGCGGGGTCCTCGGTGCCGGCCTGGGCGTCGGCCGCGGTCGGCTCGGTGCCGGTCGTACCGGCCGGGTCCGCCGTCTCGGCGCGGACCAGGCGGGGCGCGGACAGGGCGGTGCCGCGGACGGCGAGCTGGGGTTCGCCGGCGGCGAGGAGCTGGGCGAGGACGGGGCCGGCGCCGGTGGCGGCGGCCGGGTCGAGGTCGACCAGGATCACCCGGTCGGGGTTCTCGGCCTGGGCGGCGCGGACCAGGCCCCAGACGGCGGCGCCGGCCGGGTCGGTGACGGCGCTGTCGCCGCCCGCTGCCACCGCGCCCCGGGTGGCCACCACCAGCCGGGCGGCTTCCAGCCCGGGGGTGGCCAGCCAGGCCTGGAGGACGCGCAGGACGCGGGTGGTGAGGGTCTGGGCGTCGGCGCCGTCGCTGTCGGCGTCGAGGATCGCGGCGCCGGGGGCGCTGTCGCGGGCGGTGAGCGCGGTGACGTCGTCGGCGTCGGCGACGGTCACCCAGGCGGGCGCCGTGGTGACGCCCTCGGCGGCGGGCAGGTGCACCCAGTCGACGGCGAACAGGGCGTCCCGGTGGGCGCCGGCCGCGGCCCCGAGCTGCTCGGCGGAGACCGGCAGGGACACCAGGGAGTCCATGGTGAGGACGAGGGCGCCGGTCTCGTCGGCGGCCTGGAACGACAGGGCGTCGGGACCGGCGGGCGCGACCCGGACCCGCAGCGCGGAGGCGCCCTCGGCGTGCAGGACGAGCCCGTTCCAGGCGAACGGCAGGACGTTGCGGTCGTCGTCCGGGTTGGCGAAGGCGTTGGTGTGCAGGGCGGCGTCGAGGAGGGCCGGGTGGATGGCGAACTTGTCGGCGTTCTCCCGGTGGTCCTGCGGCAGGGACGCCTCGGCGAAGAGTTCCTCGCCGCGCCGCCACACTCCGCGCAGGCCCTGGAAGGCGGGGCCGTAGGAGTAGCCGCGGGCGACGAGGGCGGCGTAGAAGTCGTCGATGGCGACGGGTTCGGCGCCGGGCGGCGGCCAGGCGGCGTAGTCGACGGCGGGCGTGGTGAACTGCGCGGGGCTGCCGGACAGCAGGCCGGTGGCGTGCCGGGTCCACTCGCCGTGGCCGTCGTCGTCGGTGGCGTCCTCGCGCAGCGAGTACACGTCGACGGTGCGCGAGCCGTTCGGGGTGGCGCCGCCGACGGCGACCTGGACGCGGACGCCGCCCTGCGGGGGCAGGACCAGGGGCGCCTCGATGACGAGTTCTTCGAGGGTGCCGCAGCCGAACTCGTCGCCGGCGCGGACGGCGAGGTCGACGTAGACGGTGCCGGGGACGATGACCACGCCCTGCATGGCGTGGTCGGCGAGCCAGGGGTGGGTGCGCAGGGAGAGGCGGGAGGTGAAGACCAGCCCGTCGGTCTGGGGCAGCGGGACGACCGCGCCGAGCAGCGGGTGGTCGCTGCCGGTCACGCCGAGGGAGGCGGCGTCACCGCCGTTCGCGGTGAGCTGGATCCAGTAGTGGCGGCGGTCGAAGGCGTACGTCGGCAGGTCGACGTGGGCGGTGCGGGCGGCCTCGGGCAGGACGCCCCGCCAGTCGACGGGGAGGCCGGCCGCGAACACCTCGGCCATGGAGGTGAGCAGCCGGCGCAGGCCGCCGTCGTCGCGGCGCAGGGAGCCGGTGACCACGGCGTCGGCGGTGTCGGTGGCGTCGGCGATCCCGGTGACGGGCTGGACGAGGACGGGGTGGGCGCTGGACTCGACGAACACCGTGTGGCCCTCGGCGAGGAGCGTCTCGACGGCCGGGCCGAACCGGACCTGCCGGCGCAGGTTCCGGTACCAGTAGCCGCCGTCCAGGACACCGGCCTCGCGGACCCACTCGCCGGTCACGGTCGACAGGAACGGGATCGCCGGCGCCGCGCCGCGGATGTCCGCGAAGGCCTCGGTCAGGGCCTCCTGCACGGCCTGGACGTGCCGGCTGTGCGAGGCGTAGTCGACGGCGATGCGGCGCACCCGCACGCCCTGGTCCTCGAAGGCGTCCAGGACCTCGTCGAGGGCCTCGGCGTCACCGGCGACGACGACGGAGGCCGGCCCGTTGACGGCGGCGACCTCGACGCGGTCGGCCCACCGCTCCAGCCGGGCGGTGACGTCGTCCTCGGCGAGCGCGACGGACGCCATGCCGCCGAGCCCGGCGAGCCGGCCGCGGATGACCTGGCTGCGGACGGCGACGATGCGGGCGGCGTCGTCCAGGGTGAGCGCGCCGGCCACGCAGGCGGCGGCGATCTCGCCCTGCGAGTGGCCGACCACCGCGTCCGGTACGACCCCGACGGAGGCCCACACGGCGGCCAGGCCCACCATCACGGCGAAGCTCGCGGGCTGGACGACGTCCACGCGGGTCAGCAGGTCGGGGTCGGCCTCGCCGCGCAGCACGGCCTCCAGGTCCCAGTCGACCCAGCGGTCCAGGGCCCGGGCGCACTCCTCGACGCGGGCGGCGAAGACCGGTGAGGTGTCGAGCAGTTCGCGGCCCATGCCGATCCACTGGGTGCCCTGGCCGGGGAAGACCAGGACGGTCTTGCCGGCGCCGGCCGCGCCGGCGGCGCCCCGGACGGTGCCGGGGGCCTGCTCGTCGCGGGCGAGGGCGGTGAGCGCGGCCAGGGCCTCGTCACGGGTCCCGGCGACCACGACCGCGCGTTCGCCGAGGACGGCGCGCCGGGTGGCGAGGGTGCCGGCGACGGCCGCGAGCGGGGTGTCCGGGTCGGCCTCCAGGAAGGCGGCGAGACGGCCGGCCTGCCCGGTGAGGGAGGCGGCGGAGGCCGCGGACACGACCAGCGGCACGACACCGCCGTCCGTCGCGGAGGGCTCCGGTGCCTCCTCGTCGGGGGCCTGTTCCAGGATCAGGTGGGCGTTGGTGCCGCTGGCGCCGAACGAGGACACGCCGGCGCGGCGCGGGCGGCCGGTGGCGGGCCACTCCCGGGCGTCGGTGAGCAGTTCCACGGCGCCGGAGGACCAGTCGACCTGCGGGGTGGGGGCGTCGATGTGCCGGGTGGCCGGCATCAGGCCGTGGCGCAGCGCCTGGACCATGTTGATGACGCCGGCGACACCGGAGGCGGCCTGGGTGTGGCCGATGACGGACTTGACGGAGCCCAGCCGCAGCGGCTGTCCGGCGGGGCGGTCCTGGCCGTAGGTGGCGAGGATGGCCTGGGCCTCGATGGGGTCGCCGAGGACGGTGCCGGTGCCGTGGCCCTCGACCATGTCGACGTCGGCGGTGGTCAGTCCGGCGCCAGCCAGCGCCTTGCGGATGACCCGCTGCTGCGAGGGGCCGTTGGGGGCGGTCAGGCCGTTGGAGGCGCCGTCCTGGTTGACGGCGGAGCCGCGGATGACGGCGAGGACGCGGTGGCCGCGCTCGCGGGCCTGGGACAGCGTTTCGAGGAGGACGACACCGACGCCCTCGGCCCAGCTGGAGCCGTCGGCCGCGGCGGCGTAGGACTTGCAGCGGCCGTCGAAGGCGAGGCCGCGCTGGCGGGCGAAGCCGACGAAGCCGCCGGGGGTGGACATCACGGTGGAGCCGCCGGCGAGCGCCATGGAGCACTCGCCGCGGCGCAGCGCCTGCATGGCGAGGTGGATGGCGACCAGGGAGGAGGAGCACATGGTGTCGACGGTGACCGCGGGCCCCTCCAGGCCCAGGGTGTAGGCGACCCGGCCGGAGGCGACGCCGCCCGCGGTGCCGAGGGCCCGCTCCAGGCTGAGGAAGTCCTCGTGGCCGCTCAGGTCGGGGGCGTAGTCCTGGTGGACGATGCCGGCGAACACCCCGGTGTCGCTGCCGCGCACGGAGTGCGGGTCGATGCCGGCGCGTTCCAGGGTCTCCCAGGACACTTCGAGCAGCTGGCGCTGCTGGGGGTCCATGGCGAGGGCCTCGCGGGGCGAGATGCCGAAGAACGCGGCGTCGAACTCGCCGGCGTCGTGCAGGAAGGCGCCCTCGCGGACGTACGTGGTGCCGGGGTTGTCCGGGTCGGGGTGGTAGAGCCCCTCCAGGTCCCAGCCGCGGTCCTCCGGGAACGTCGTGTAGACGTCGGTGCCGTCGGTCACCACCCGCCACAGGTCCTCGGGGGTGCGGATGCCCCCCGCGTACCGGCAGGCCATGGAGACGATGGCGATGGGCTCGGCAGCGACCGCCGCGAGTTTGCTGTTCTCCTGCTGCAGGCGCGCGTTCTCCTTGAGGGAGGCGCGCAGCGCGTTGACGATCTGGTCGTCCGGGCCCGACATATCCGTCCTCCGTGGTGCGTCCGCTGTCATGGGGTCAGCTCGTCCTGCCCAGAGCACGCTGCACGAGATCGGCAACGTCCATGGCGTCGATCAGGGTCTCGTCGTCCTCGGCCGGGGCCGCCGCTGCGGGCTCCCCGGACGCCGGGGCGTCCTCGGTGTCCACGAGGCCGAGCAGGGTGTCCAGGACGCCGGCGTCCCTGAACCGGGCGAGGGGGACGGTGGCGAGGGCCCGCCTGAGGTCGTCCTCCCGCCCGTCGAGCCCGTCGTCGGCGTCCCGCAGGAGTTCGGAGCGCAGGTAGCCGACGAGGGCGTCCGGCGTGGGGTAGTCGAAGATGAGGGTGGCGGGCAGCCGCAGGCCGGTCGCCACGTGCAGGCTGTTGCGCAGGTTGACGGCGGCGAGCGAGTCGAAGCCGACCTCCTGGAAGGCCTGGAGTGCTCCGATGCTCTCGGCGCCGCTGTGGCCGAGGACCGTGGCGGCGTGGCCGCACACCAGCCGGAGCAGGATGCGGTTCTGCTCGGCCTCGGGGACGTCGCGCAGGGAGTCCACGAGGCCGGCGGTGGTGTCACCGTTCTCGGTGTCCGGCTGGGTGGCCCGCAGTGCGGCCTGCGCTTCGGGCAGGTCGGCGAAGAGCGGGCCGGGCCGTACCGAGGTGAACGCCGGGATGAAGGCGTCCCAGTCCATGTCGACGACCGTGACGGCCTTCTCCTGGGCCTGGACGGCCTGTTCGAAGGCGGTGACGGCGATCGGCGGCGCCATCGGCAGCACACCGCGCCGGCGCAGCTGGGTGAGGGTGTCCTCGTCCATGCCGACGCCGATCTCGTCCAGGGCGCCCCAGGCGATCGCGGTGGCCGGGTGTCCCTGGCCGCGGCGCCACTCCACGAGGGCGTCGAGGACGGCGTTGGCCGCGCCGGACAGTCCCTGCCCGCCACCGCCCCAGATGCCGGCGATGGAGGAGAACACCACGAACGCGTCGAGGGGGGTGTCGGCGAACCGTTCGGCGAGCCAGCGGGCGGTGTCGACCTTGGCGGCGAACACCTCGGTGAGTTCGGGTACGCCGGTGTCGTCCACGGAGCTGGTCCGGGCGATGTCGGCGCTGTGCACGACGGCGGTCAGCGGCTGGTCCGCCGGGGTGTCGGCGAGGAGGCGTTCGATCGCGGTCCGGTCGGTGTCGGCGCACGCCTCGACGGTGGTGCCGGTGCCGAGCGCGGCCACGTCGGCGGTGAGCGAGGCGAGGGCGTCCTCGGGTGCGCCGGCCGTGGTGGTGACGAGGAGCCGGCGGGCGCCGGACCGGGCGAGCCACAGGGAGGCGTGCCGGCCGAGGCCCTCGGCGCCGCCGGTCACCAGGACGGTGCCGGCGGGCTGCCAGCCGGTGCCGGCGGCCGGGTCGGGGGCGGCCTTGCGCAGCAGCCTGCGGGTGTGCACACCGGACCGGCGCACGGCCAGCTGGTCGTCGTCACCGGGGTGGCCGAGCGCGCCGAGCAGATGGCGGACGGCGCGGCTGTCGAGGGTGGCGGGCAGGTCGATCAGCCCGCCCCAGCGGTCGCCGCGCTCCAGTGCGGCGGCCCGGCCGATGCCCCACACGGCGGCCTGGGCCGGTGCGGTGACGGTGTCCTGGATGCCGGTGTTCACGGCGCCGCGGGTCAGGCACCACAGGGGCTGTGCGGCCCCGGCGTCGCCCAGCGCCTGCACCAGCGCGAGGGTGGCCGCGGTCAGCGGGACGGGGTCCTGCGGGCCGTGTGCGCCGCCCGGGTCGAGCGCGAGCAGCGACAGCACGCCGGTCACGTCGTGTTCGGCGAGGAGGGCCGACAGGCGTTCGCCGAGCCGGGCGCGGCCGGCGTCGGCCGCGGCGACCTCCAGCAGGACCAGGTCGAGGCCCTGTGCGGTGAGTTCGCGCAGCAGCGCGTCCGGCGGCGAGTCCGCGGGCCGGTCGGCCGGTACGACGGCCAGCCAGGTGCCGCCGGGGACGCCGGTGCCCTCCTGGTCGAGGGGGCGCCAGGTGACGTGGTAGCGCAGTTTCCCGGCCGCCGACCGCTCGCGCCGCCGGCCCCGCCAGTCGGCGAGCACGGGGACGACCGTGCGCAGCGCCTCGCGCTGCTCGGCCGCGGCCAGGTCGAGGAGGTGGGCGAGGGAGTCGGCGTCGGCCTGTTCGACGGCGGTCCAGAAGTCCGTCTCGGCGCCCTCGGCGGCGGGCGCGGTGTCCGTGCCGGTCTCCGCCTCCCGCAGCCAGTAGTGCTGCCGGTCGAAGGCGTACGTCGGCAGGTCCACCGGGGCGTCCTGGGCCTCGGCGGGCAGGACGCCCGTCCAGTCGACGGCCACGCCCCTGACGAACAGTTCGGCCATCGAGGCGAGCAGCCGCCGCGGTCCGCCCTCCTCGCGCCGCAGCGAACCGGTGGCGACGGCACGGAGCCGGACGCTGTCGTCCGCGGCCTGGTCGAAGATCTCGTTCACGGGCTGGAGGAGGACGGGGTGGGCGCTGGACTCGACGAACACCGTGTGGCCTTCGGCGAGCAGGGCGGAGATCGCCGGGCCGAAGCGGACCTGGCCGCGCAGGTTGCGGTACCAGTAGTCGCCGTCGAGGACGCCCGCCTCGCGCACCCACTCCCCGGTGACCGTGGAGAAGAACGGCACCAGCGGTGCCTGGCTGCGGATGTCGGCGAACGCCTTCCCCAACGCCTGCTCGATCGCCTCGACATGGCGGGTGTGGGAGGCGTAGTCCACCGCGACCCGGCGCACGCGCACACCGTCGACCTCCAGCCCGGCGAGCGCCTCGTCCAGCGCCTCGGCGTCACCGGCGACCACGACGGACGACGGCCCGTTGACGGCGGCCACCTCCACTCGGCCGTCCCAGGCGGTGATCCGCTCGGCCGCTTCGGTCGCGGAGAGCGCCACCGAGGCCATGCCGCCCCGGCCCGCCAGCTCCCCGGCGATCACCTGGCTGCGCACGGCCACGATCCGCGCCGCGTCCTCCAGCGACAGCGCACCGGCCACACACGCGGCCGCGATCTCGCCCTGCGAGTGGCCGACCACCGCGTCCGGCACGACACCGACGGACGCCCACACGGCGGCCAGGGCCACGTTCACGGCGAAGCTCGCCGGCTGCACGACGTCCACCCGGTCCAGCAGGTCGACGTCCCCGCGCAGGACGGCCCCCAGGTCCCAGTCCACCCAGGGCTCCAGGGCCCGGGCGCACTCGGTGATCCGCTCGGCGAACACCGGGGAGGACTCCAGCAGCTCCCGGCCCATTCCGCGCCACTGCGAGCCCTGGCCGGGGAAGACGAGCACGGTCTTGCCGGGGCCGCCGGAACCGGCGACGGTTCCGGTCACCAGCAGCGGGCTGCTCTCGCCCCGGGCCAGCGCGCCCAGCCCGGCCTGCGCCTCCTCACGGGAACCGGCGACGACCACGGCCCGCTCGGACAGCAGGGCCCGCCGGGCGACGAGCGCGCCCGCGACCTCGGCCGGGGCGGCCGGCGTGGCACCGGCGAACGCGGCCAGGCGCCCGGCCTGCGCGGCGAGGGCGGCCGTACTGCGGGCCGACACCACCAGCGGTACGACACCGGCGGGCACCGTCGGCCGGGCCGCCGGTCCGGCGTCGGGCGCCTCCTCCAGGATGACGTGCGCGTTGGTGCCGCTCGCGCCGAACGAGGAGACGGCGGCCCGGCGGGGCCGGCCGGCCCGGGTCCACTCACGGGCCTCGGTGAGAAGTTCGACCGCGCCCGCGGACCAGTCCGCCTGCGGGGTGGGCTCGGCGACGTTCAGGGTGGGCGGCAGGACGCCGTGCCGCATCGCCTCCACCATCTTGATGACACCGGCGACACCGGCGGCGGCCTGCGTGTGCCCGATGTTCGACTTCACCGAGCCCAGCCACAGCGGCTCCTCGCGGTCCTGGCCGTAGGTGGCCAGCAGCGCCTGGATCTCGATCGGGTCGCCGAGGACGGTGCCGGTGCCGTGGCCCTCCACCGCGTCCACGTCGGCGGGCCGCAGTCCGGCGGAGGCCAGCGCGCTCAGGATCACCCGCTGCTGGGACGGGCCGTTGGGGGCGGTCAGGCCGTTGGAGGCGCCGTCCTGGTTGACCGCGCTGCCGCGCAGCACCGCGAGCACCCGGTGGCCGTTGCGCCGCGCCTCGGACAGCCGCTCCAGCAGGACCACGCCGACGCCCTCGGCCCAGCCGGTGCCGTCGGCGGTGGACGAGTACGCCTTGCAGCGGCCGTCGGCGGACAGGCCGCGCTGCCGGGAGAACTCCAGGAAGGCGTCCGGGGTGGCCATGACGGTGGCGCCGCCGGCGAGCGCGAGGGAGCACTCGCCGCCCCGCAGCGCCTGCGCCGCGAGGTGCATGGCGACCAGGGAGGAGGAGCAGGCGGTGTCCACGGTCACCGCGGGGCCCTCGAAGCCGAAGACGTACGACACCCGGCCCGAGGCCACGCTGGCGGCCGTACCGGTCATGGTGTAGCCCTGCACGTCCTCGGGGACCTGGCGCAGCCGGGTCACGTAATCGTGGTGGACGATGCCGGTGAACACGCCGACGTCCTGGCCGCGGGTGGACAGCGGGTCGATGCCGGCCCGTTCCATGGCCTCCCAGGAGGTCTCCAGCAGCAGCCGCTGCTGCGGGTCCATGGCGAGGGCCTCGCGCGGCGAGATGCCGAACAGCTGGGCGTCGAACCGGGCGGCGTCGTGCAGGAAGCCGCCCGCCCGGGTGTAGCTGGTGCCGGGGTGGGCCGGGTCGGGGTGGTAGAGCCGGTCGATGTCCCAGTCGCGGTCGGTGGGGAAC
Organism: Streptomyces sp. NPDC046881; assembly: GCF_040645015.1. NCBI lineage: Bacteria > Bacillati > Actinomycetota > Actinomycetes > Kitasatosporales > Streptomycetaceae > Streptomyces > Streptomyces sp. NPDC046881. The sequence continues at coordinate 22,213 of NZ_JBEYXJ010000038.1, forward strand.
CCGGAGATGGCGTCGCGCCGGTCCATCACGAGCTGCCAGAGGTCCTCGGGGCTGTTGACGCCGCCGGGCAGCCTGCTGCTCATGGCGATGATGGCGATCGGCTCGTCGGGGTCCGCCGTGCCGCGCCGGACCGGTGCGGGCGCCTGACGGCGGGTGCCGAGGAGTTCGCCGCGCAGGTGGTCGGCGAGCAGCGCCGGGGTGGGATGGTCGAAGACCAGGCTGCTGGGCAGGCTGACGCCGGTGAAGTCGTGGAGCCGGTTGCGGAGTTTGACGGCGGTGAGCGAGTCGAAGCCGAGGTTCTTGAACGGCTGGGCCTCGTCGAAGTCGTCGGTGTCCCGGTGGCCGAGGACGACCGCGGCGCTCTCCCGGACCATGTCCAGCAGGATCCGGCGCTGTTCGGCGTCGGCGAGGCCGGTCAGCCGGGCCGCCAGTTCGTTTCCGTCGGCGGCCGGTTCCCGGCGGATGACGCGCCGGGCGGGGGCGGAGCCGGGGGTGGTCGCGAGGGGAGCGGCCTGCGGGACGGTGTCCTCGCCGGCGGTGAACGCGACCGGGCCGAGCAGGGCCACGGGCCGGCCCTCGGGGTCGGCCAGCTCGACCAGGTGCCGTCCGCCGCCGGCCGGGGTGACGCGCACCCGCAGCTCGGTGGCGCCCACCGCGTAAACGGCGAGGGTGGCGCACTCGGTCGGCGAGACGCCGCCCGAGGCCTCGGCCGCGATCCGCAGGGCGGTGTCGAGGAGCACCGGGTGCACGGTGAACCCCTCGGCCTGGTCGGCGAGGTCGGCGGGCAGGGCGAGGTCGGCGAGGATGTGGCCGTCCTGCCGCCACAGGCCGCGCACCCCGTCCGGGGCGCCGGCTTCGGCGGGCTCCTCCGGCCAGGCGCGCAGGTCGACGGCGTGCCGCGGGACGCCGGGCACCAGGGCGGCCCGGGCGTGCCGGAGCCACGGTTCGCCTTCCTGCCCGGCCGGCCGGCTGTGCACGGTGACGGCGCGTGTCCCGTCGGGGCCGGGCGCGTCCACGAAGACGCGGAGCTGGAGGTCGCCGTGCGCGGGGACGGCGAGGGGCGCGTCGACGGTGATCCGCTCGACGGTGCCGCCGCCGGCCTCGTCGCCGGCCCGGACCAGCAGCTCCAGCAGGACACCGGCCGGGAGGGGCCCCTCGGTGCCGGGGAGCAGGCCGGGGCCGCGGCCGGACAGCCGGCCGGTGAGGACGACGCCGGTGCCGCCGTGCTCGCCGGGGACCTCCACGACGCCGCCCAGCAGCGGGTGGCCGGCGGACCGGGCGCCGAGCGCCTCGGCGTCGGTGGCGGTGCCGCCGTCCACCCAGTACCGCTGGTGCTGGAAGGCGTAGGTGGGCAGTTCGGGGCCGACGGCCGGGCCGGGGCGGCCGAGGACGGCGGTCCAGTCGACCGGGACGCCCCGCACGTGCAGTTCGGCGAGCGCGGTGCGCACGGCGGTGTCCTCGGAGGTGTCGCGGCGCAGGGTGGTGACGCAGCCGCGGGTGTCCGGGCCGAGCGTGCCGAGGGCCATGGCGCTCAGCACGCCGCCGGGGCCGAGTTCGAGGTGGGTGACGGCGCCCTGGTCGCGCAGGGTGGTGACGGCGTCGGCGAACCGCACGGCGTGCCGGGCCTGGTCGACCCAGTACTCGGGGGTGGCGAGCAGCCCGTCCTCGGCGAGTTCGCCGGTGAGCGTGGAGACGACCGGGATCGTGCCGGGCCGGTAGCGGAGCCGGGCGGCGACGGCGCGCAGCTCGTCGAGCATCGGCTCCATCAGCGCGGAGTGGAAGGCGTGGCTGACGGACAGCCGGCGGGTGCGGTGGCCGTCCCCGGCGAGGCGCCCGGCGACGGCGACGACGGCGTCCTCGGCGCCGGACAGGACCAGGGCCCGCGGCCCGTTGACCGCCGCGATCCCGACGACGCCCGGGGTCTGGGCGAGCAGCGGCGCCACCTCGTCCTCGGCCGCCTCCACGGCGATCATCGCGCCGCCCTCGGGCAGGGCCTGCATCAACCGGCCGCGGGCGGCGACCAGTTCACCGGCGTCCGCGAGGTCCAGGATGCCGGCGGCGTGCGCGGCGGCGATCTCGCCCACCGAGTGGCCGGCGAGCAGGCCGGGCCGGACACCCCAGGAGGCGAACAGCCGGAACAGCGCGGTCTCCAGGGCGAACAGCGCGGCCTGGGTGTAGAGGGTCTGGTCGAGCAGGGCGGCCGGTGCGGTGCCGGGCTCGGCGAACACCACGTCCTTCAGGGGGTGTTCGAGGCCGTCCAGGTGCCGTTCCACGGCGGCGCAGGCGGCGTCGAACGCGTCGCGGAACACCGGGTGGTCGGCGGCGAGTTCGCGGCCCATGCCGGCCCACTGGCTGCCCTGCCCGGTGAACAGGAAGGCGAGCTTGCCGTCGGCGGGGCCGCCGGTGACGGTGTCCGCGCCGGCGGTGCCCTCGGCGAGCGCGCGCAGGGCCTCGGTGAGCGCCTCCCGGCCGGCGGCCAGGACGACCGCGCGGTGGTCGAGGTGGGCGCGGGCGGTGCCCAGCGCGTACGCCGTGGCGGCGAGCGGGGTGCCGGTGCGGTCCGTCACCCAGTCCGCGAGCCGGGCGGCCTGTCCGCGCAGCCCGGCGGCGGTGCGGGCGGAGAGGGGGAAGAGGAGGGGGGTGCCGTCGTCGGCGGCCGGACCGGTGCCGTCCGTCCGCGCGGCCTCGGGGGCCGGCGCGGCCTCGGGGGCCTGTTCCAGGACCAGGTGGGCGTTGGTGCCGCCGATGCCGAAGGCGGAGACGCCGGCCCGGCGCGGGCGGCCGGTCTCGGGCCAGTCGCGTGCCGCGGTGAGCACCTCGACCGCGCCCGCCGACCAGTCGACGTGGGTGGAAGGCCGGTCGACGTGCAGGGTGCGGGGCAGCAGGCCGTGTCGCATCGCCATGACCATCTTGATGACGCCGGCGACGCCGGCCGCGGCCTGGGTGTGCCCGAGGTTGGACTTCACCGAGCCGATCCAGAGCGGCTCGTCGCGGTCCTGGCCGTAGGTGGCGAGCAGGGCCTGCGCTTCGATCGGGTCGCCGAGGACCGTGCCCGTGCCGTGCGCCTCGACCGCGTCGACGTCCGCCGGTGCCAGCCCGGCGCCGGCCAGCGCCTTGCGGATGACCCGCTGCTGCGAGGGACCGTTCGGGGCGGTCAGGCCGTTGGACGCGCCGTCCTGGTTGACCGCGCTGCCCCGGATCACGGCGAGCACCTGGTGCCCCTGCCGCTCGGCCTCCGAGAGCCGTTCGACGAGGAGCACGCCCACGCCCTCGGACCAGCCGGTGCCGTCCGCGCCGTCCGCGAACGCCTTGCACCGCCCGTCGGGGGCCAGTCCGCGCTGCCGGGAGAACTCGACGAACGTCTCCACGTTGCCCATCACCATCACACCGCCGGCGAGCGCCATGGAGCACTCCCCGTTGCGCAGCGCCTGCGCGGCCAGGTGCAGGGCGACCAGGGAGGAGGAGCAGGCGGTGTCGATGGTGACGGCCGGGCCCTCGAAGCCGAAGTGGTAGGCGACGCGGCCCGACACGACGCTGCCGGAGCCGCCGGTGAGGCGGAAGCCCTCGGTGTCGGTCGCGTGGTGCATCCGTACGGTGTAGTCGTGGCTGTTGACGCCGACGAAGACGCCGACGTCCCGGCCGCCCAGACCGGTGGGGTCGATCGCGGCGCGTTCGAACGCCTCCCAGGACGTCTCCAGCAGCAGCCGCTGCTGCGGGTCCATGGCGAGGGCCTCGTTCGGGGAGATGCCGAAGAAGGCGGCGTCGAAGCCGGGCGCGTCGTCGAGGAACGCGCCGTGCCGCACATAGGTGGTGCCGGCCTTGTCGGGGTCGGCGTCGTAGAGCCGGTCGATGTCCCAGCCGCGGTCGTCGGGGAACTCGGTGACGGCGTCGACCCCGTCGGCCACGACCCGCCACAGGTCCTCGGGGCTGTGCACCCCGGCGGGGAAGCGGCAGGCCATCGCGACGATCGCGATCGGCTCGTCGGCCGCGGCGGGACCCGAGGCGGGCACGGGCGCGGCGGCCGCGGGGGCGGTGTCGCCGGTGAGCCGGGCCCGCAGGTGCTCGGCGAGCGCGGTCGGCTTCGGGTAGTCGAAGACGACGGCCGAGGGCAGCGTGAGACCGGTGGCGGTCGCCAGCCGGTTGCGCAGCTCCACCGCGGTCAGCGAGTCGAACCCGGCGTCCTTGAAGGCCCGGTCGGCGCGGACGGCGTCGGCGGTGCCGTGGCCGAGCACGTCGGCGGCGTTGCGCCGGACCAGGTCCAGCAGCAGCGCCGACTGGGCGGCCGGGTCCAGGGTGGTCACGCGGTCGCGCAGGCTGCCCTGGTCGGCGGTGCCGGCGGCGCGGGCCAGCGAGCGCGGCGCGGGCGCCAGGCCCCGCAGCAGCGGTGCCACGGGCGCGGTGCGGGCCGCCGCGCGCAGCGCCGGCAGGTCCAGTTTGGCGGCCACCAGGGCGGCGGGCAGTGTGGTACCGGGCCGCAGGGCGAGGTCCAGCAGCGCCATGCCCTCGGCCTCCGACAGCGCGGCCATGCCGAGCCGCCGGTTGCGGTGCAGGTCGGCGGCGCCCAGGTGCCGGGTCATCCCGCTGGCCCGCTCCCAGTAGCCCCAGGCCAGCGAGGTCCCGGGCAGCCCCTGGGTGCGGCGCCGCAGGGCGAGCGCGTCCAGGGCGGCGTTGGCGGCGGCGTAGTTGGCCTGGCCCGGGTTGCCGAAGACGTTCGCGGCCGAGGAGAACAGGACGAACGCGGCGAGGTCGCGGTCCCGGGTCAGCTCGTCCAGCAGCAGGGCCGCGTCCAGCTTGGGCCGCAGGACGGCGTCGACGCGGTCCGGGGTGAGCGCGGTGACCACGCCGTCGTCCAGGACACCGGCGGTGTGCAGGACGGCGGTCAGCGGATGCGCGTCGGGTACGGCGTCCAGGACGGCCGTCAGCTGGTCGCGGTCGGCGGTGTCGCAGGCGACGACCGTGACGGTGGCGCCCAGCGCGGTCAGTTCCTCGGTCAGCGGGGCCGCGCCGTCCGCCGCGGGGCCCTGCCGGCTGACCAGGAGCAGCCGGCGGACGCCGTGCCCGGTGACCAGGTGCCGGGCGGTCAGCGCGCCGAGCGTGCCGGTGCCGCCGGTGATCAGCACGGTCCCGTCGGGATCGAGTGCCCGGCCCGGCCGCGCGCCACCGCTCTCCCCCGCCGGCACCGCGGCCCGGGCCAGCCGCGGCACGTGGGCGCCCGCGGCCCCGACGCGCACCACCGGTTCGCCGCAGGCGAGCAGGCCGGGCAGCGCGGCCCGGACCACCGCGCCGGCGTCCTGCCCCTCGCCAGGGTCCGCGCACTCGGCCAGCACGATCCGGCCGGGATGCTCGGACTGCGCGGACCGCACCAGCCCCCGTACGGCGGCGGTGGCGAGGTCCGTGCCGTCAGCGCCGGCCGCCACGACCAACCGGGTGCGCTCCAGGGCGGGTTCGGCCAGCCACGCCTGGAGGACGGCGAGCGCGGCGGCGAGCGCGGAACGCGGCTCGGTCACCGCGGGGTCGAGGACGTACAGCAGCGCTTCCGCGTCCGCCGCACCGGCGGTGACGTCCCGCGCGGTCCGCACGGTGACGACGGACGGCGTACCGTCACCCGTCGGCAGCGGCAGCTCCGTCCAGTCGACCTGGAACAGCGCGTCGTGGGTGAGCGCCTCGGCGAGTCCGGCGCGCACCGGGTCGAACGGTGCGGCCAGCACCGCGTCGACGGAGAGCACGGGCCGCCCCGCCGGGTCGGTCAGATCGAGCCGGGTGCCCTCTCTCTGCGCCCCCGCCGAGCGCACGGTGACGGCACTCGCGCCGGCCGCGTGCAGACCGACCCCGCGCCAGGTGGCCGCCAGCGTCCCGGCGGGCAGCGCCGTCCGCACGGCCGCGTCGAGCAGGGTGGGGTGGAGGCCGTACCGGTCGGCGTCCCCGGCGGCCTCGCCGAGGGCCACCTCGACGCCGGGCCCGTCGGCCGGCCGGTCGTCCCCGGCCTCGGGCGAGGGCGCGAGCGTGCCGTGCGCGTGCCGCGTCCAGGCGGCGTCCAGCGCGGAGTCGTCCGCCCGCGAGTACACCTCGACCGTACGCCGCCCGGTGCCGTCGGCCGCACCGACGACGGTCTGCACGCCCCGGCCGCCCCGCACCGGCAGCACCACCGGCCGGTCGACGGTCAGCTCCTCCACGACCGGCACGCCGGCCTCGTCACCGAGCCGGACCGCCAGCTCCACCAGGGCCGCGTTCGGCACCAGCACCGCGTCGTCCCCGACGAGGTGCTCGGCCAGCCACGGCTGCGACCGCAGGGACCACCGCGAGGTCGCCATGAACCCGCCGGAGTCGGGCCGCCCGACGACCGCACCGAGCAGGGGATGATCGGCGCCGGCCTGCCCGAGGGCGGCCGCGTCCGCCGCGGGGGCCGGCTCCAGCCAGTAGTGCCGGCGGTCGAAGGCGTACGTCGGCAGGTCCAGGTGAGCATCGCCGGCACCCTGGGGAAGCACGCCGGTCCAGTCGACGGGGACGCCCTTGACGAAGACCTCGGCGATGGACGTCAACAGCCTGCGCAGGCCGCCTTCTTCGCGGCGCAGGGAACCGGTGACGACGGCCTCGGATCCGGTCTCGTCCACGATCTCGTTGACCGGCTGGACGAGGACCGGATGGGCGCTGGACTCGACGAACACCGAGTGGCCCTCGGCAAGGAGAGCGGCGATGGCCGGTCCGAAGCGGACCTGGCTGCGGAGGTTGCGATACCAGTAACCGCCGTCCAGGACGCCCGCCTCGCGCACCCACTCCCCGGTGACCGTGGAGAAGAACGGCACCATGGGCGCCTGGCTGCGGATGTCCGCGAACGCCTCGCCCAGCGCGCCCTCGATCGCCTCGACATGGCGGGTGTGGGAGGCGTAGTCCACCGCGACCCGGCGCACGCGCACCCCGTCGGCCTCCAGCGCGGCCAGCGCCTCGTCCAACGCCTCGGCATCACCGGCAATCACCACGGAAGAGGGACTGTTGACGGCGGCGACCTCAACTCGGCCGTCCCACCTAGTGATCCGCTCAGCAGCCTCCCCTTCAGGCAGCGCCACCGAGGCCATACCACCCCGGCCCGCAAGCCCACCCGCGATCACCTGACTGCGCACGGCCACGATCCGCGCCGCATCCTCCAGCGACAGCGCACCGGCCACACACGCAGCAGCGATCTCGCCCTGCGAGTGCCCGACCACCGCATCCGGCACGACCCCGACGGACGCCCACACCGCGGCCAGACCCACCATCACCGCGAAACTCGCCGGCTGCACCACATCGACCCGCGCCAGCAGATCGACGTCACCGCGCAGGACGGCCATCAAGTCCCAGTCCACCCATGGCTCCAGAGCCCGGGCACACTCGGCGATCCGCTCCGAGAACACCGGCGAGGACTCCAGCAACTCCCGGCCCATGCCCAGCCACTGCGAACCCTGCCCCGGAAACACCAGCACCGTCCGCCCAGACACCCCCGCGGACCCGACCACCAGCCCGGCGGCCGACTCATCCCGGGCGAGCGCCCCGAGCCCCGCCACCGCCTCCTCCCGGGACCCGGCGACGATCACGGCCCGCTCGGACAGCACCGCCCGCCGGGCCAGCGTCCCCGCGATCTCGGCCGGCAACGCGTCCGTGTCCCCTGCGAAGGCCGCCAGTCGCTCCGCCTGCGCGGTCAGCGAGCCCGGCGACGCCGCCGACACCACCAGCGGGACCACACCGTCGTACGCCTCGGGCGCGGTGGCCGGCTCCTCCGGCACCTGTTCGAGGATCACGTGGGCGTTGGTGCCGCTGACGCCGAACGAGGACACGCCGGCCCGGCGCGGTCGCCCGGTCTCCGGCCACTGCCGGGACTCCGTGAGGAGTTCGACCGCGCCCGCGGACCAGTCGACCTGGGAGGAGGGCGCGTCGACGTGCAGGGTGGCGGGCAGGACGCCGTGCCGCAGCGCCTGGACCATCTTGATGACGCCGGCGACACCGGCGGCGGCCTGTGTGTGGCCGATGTTGGACTTCAAGGAGCCCAGCCAGAGCGGCTGTTGGCGGTCGCGGCCGTAGGTGGCGAGGAGGGCCTGCGCCTCGATCGGGTCGCCGAGCGTGGTTCCGGTGCCGTGGCCCTCCACGGCGTCGACGTCGGCCGGGGTCAGCCCGGCGTCGGCCAGGGCCTTGCGGATGACGCGCTGCTGGGAGGGGCCGCTCGGGGCGGTGAGGCCGTTGGAGGCGCCGTCCTGGTTGACCGCGCTGCCCCGGACCACGGCGAGCACGCGGTGCCCGTGGCGCCGGGCCTCCGAGAGCCGCTCCAGGACGAGTACGCCCGCGCCCTCGGCCCAGCCGGTGCCGTCGGCGGCGTCGGCGTACGACTTGCAGCGGCCGTCGGCGGCCAGCGCCCGCTGCCGGGAGAACTCCACGAAGGTGCCCGGGGTGGCCATGACGGTGGCACCGCCGGCCAGCGCCATCGAGCACTCCCCGCGGCGCAGGGCCTGGGCGGCCAGGTGGAGCGCGACCAGGGAGGAGGAGCAGGCGGTGTCCACGGTCACCGCGGGGCCTTCGAGGCCGAAGACGTAGGAGATCCGGCCGGAGGCCACGCTGGAGGCGGTGCCGGTGGTGACGAAGCCTTCGAGCTCCGCGGGGAGCCGGCCCCCGGAGCCGTAGCCCTGGCCCATGACTCCGGCGAACACGCCGACGTCCGTGCCCTTCAGGGCGTGCGGGTCGATGCCCGCGCGTTCCAGGGCCTCCCAGGAGGTTTCGAGGAGCAGTCGCTGCTGGGGGTCCATGGCCAGCGCCTCGCGCGGCGAGATGCCGAAGAAGCCCGCGTCGAACCGGCCGGCGTCCGGCAGGAATCCGCCCTGGTCGACGTAGGAGGTGCCGGGCTTCTCCGGGTCGGGGTCGAACAGGCCGTCGAGGTCCCAGCCGCGGTCGGTCGGGAAGTCCGAGACGGCGTCCCGGCCCGCGGCCAGCAACCGCCACAGTTCGTCCGGGGTGTCGACACCGCCGGGGAGCCGGCAGGCCATGCCGACGATGGCGATGGGTTCCTGCGGGTCCGTGTCCGCGGCCGGCCGTTCGGGGGCGGCCGTGGTGTCGGCCAGGCCGAGGACGGCGGCGCGCAGGTGGGCGGCCAGCTCCCGCGGGGTCGGGTGGTCGAAGGTGACGGTGGTGGGCAGGCGCAGCCCGGTGTGCTCGGTCAGCCGGTCGCGCAGGGCGACCACGGCGACGGAGGTCAGGCCCAGGTCGCGGAAGGCGCGGTCGGCCGGGAGCGGGGCCGCGTCGGGGCCGTGCAGGACGGTGGCCGCCTGTTCGCTGACCAGGCCTTCCAGGAGGGCTCGTTGGGCTCGCTCGTCCAGGTCGGCGAGGCGGGCGCGCAGGGCGGCGGTGACGGTCGCGTCGGGGCGGACCTGCCGGGCCGGCGGTTCGGCCAGGGCGCGGAGGAGCGCGGGGACCGGCCGGGACGGGTCGGGCAGGGCCGGGCGCGGGGCGAAGAGGGCCGGGGCCCCGCCGGCGAGGAGCACGTCGAACGCGGCGAGCAGGTCGGCGAGTCGGTCCGCGTCCCCGTCGGGCGCCCAGGTCAGGGTGGCGGCGGCCGGGCCCCGCAGCCGGCGGGTGTGCGTGACCGCCTCGGTGACGGCGGCGCGCACCGCGCGGTCCGGGTCGCCGGGGGCGCCCAGGGTCGCGGAGCCGTCGGTGACGGTGATGAACTCGTCGGTTTCGTCAAGGAGTTCGTCCAGGGTGCGGGCCAGGGCCGGGTCGTCGGCGGTGTGCACCACGGCGCCGATCGGGTGGGCGTCCGCCAGGGCGGCGGCCAGGCCGGGCCCGTCGGCGGCGACGCCGCGGGTCTCGGTGCCGGCGGGCCAGGCGTCGGGGTCGGTGCGGTCGTCCGTGCCGGGCGCGTGGACGAGGAGCAGGCGGGCGACCCCGTGCACGCCGGCGAGGTGGTGGGCGAGCGCGGCACCGGCGGGCGTGTCCGTGCCGGTGACGACGACGGTTCCGGTGCCGGTGAGGGCGGCGGCGGGGCGGGGCCGGCCGTCCACGGGGGTGCGCAGCAGCCTGGGGACCAGCAACCGACCGTCACGGACGGCGAGTTGGGGTTCGCCGGAGCTGACGGCGGCGAGCAGGGTCTGCGGGTCCGGGCCGTCGGTGTCGAGGTCGACGACGGTCAGTTCCCGGTGCCCGTCCGCCTGGAGCGACCGTACGGCGGCCCACAGCGCGGCGCCGACCGGGTCGGGCGCGGTGTCGCCGGCGGGTGTGGCGTGCCGGGTGAGGACGACCAGCGGTCCGGGGGTGTCGCCGCCGGTCACGTGCTCGGTGAGGAGGCGGGCCTGGACGAGGGGGTCGGCGGAGGCGGGCGGCGGCAGCAGGACGGTGAGCCCGGGGGCGGTGCCGGCAGCGGACGCCAGGTCGGGGTGGTTTTCCGCGGGGACCCCGGCGGCGCGCAGGGCGGCGGCGAGTCGGGTGGTGTCCTCGCCGGCCACGGCGCACCCGGCCGGGCGGGCGCCGTCGCCGGTGCCGGCCGGTGCCGGGAGCCACGCGGGGGTCAGCAGGGCGTCGTGGTGGCCGTCGGCCGTGTGGAGCGGCCAGTACGGCTGGGCGGCGAGCAGCCGGCGGACGATCTTCCCGGAGGCGGTGCGCGGGACGGCGGCGACCTCGTGGATCCGCTCGGGGATCTTGTAGGCGGAGAGCCGGGCGCGGCAGTGGGCGAGGACGGCGGCGAGGTCGATGCCGTCGGGTCCGGGGACCAGCCAGGCGACCGGCACCTCGCCCAGGGTGTCGTGGGCGGCCCCGGCCACGCCCGCGTCGGCGACCCCGGGCGCGGTGCGCAGGACCGCCTCGACCTCGTCGGGGTGGATGTTCTCGCCGCCGCGGATGATCAGGTCCTTGAGCCGGCCGCAGACGGTGAAGTAGCCGGCCTCGTCCCGGCGGGCCAGGTCGCCGGTGCGGAACCAGCCGTCGCGCAGCGCGGCCCGGGTGGCCTCGGGGCTGTTGTGGTAGCCGACCATGACGTTGGGGCCGCTGACCCAGACCTCGCCCTCCTGTCCGGCGGGCACGTCGCGTCCGGTCTCCGGGTCGACGATGCGGACGTCGACACCCGGTACGGGCAGCCCGCAGGAGCCCTCGACGCGGGCGCCGTCCGGCGGGTTCATGGTGATCGCGCCGCAGGTCTCGGTGGAGCCGTAGGCGTCGACCAGCGGGACGCCGAAGGTCTCCTCGAAGGAGCGGCGCAGCTCGGAGCCGGTGACGGCGCCGCCGACGAGTCCGATGCGCAGGTCGGGCAGGGACAGGCCGGTGCGGCGGGCGGTGGCGACGAGGTGGTGGTAGGTGGTGGGGACGCCGGCGAGGAAGGTGGCCCGCTCGGTGCGGAGCAGGTCGAGGACGTCGTCGGCGGAGCTGCCGTCCGTGAGGCGGGCGGTGGCGCCGACGGAGGTCACGGACAGCACGCAGGCGATGTGGGACAGGCTGTGGAAGAGCGGCAGCGGCCACAGCACCCGGTCGTCGGGGCGCAGGTCCGGGATGGGGACGTAGCTGGCGGCGACCGACCAGAGGCAGTTGCGCTGGGTGGACAGCACGCCCTTGGGGCGCCCGGTGGTGCCGGACGTGTAGAACATCCAGGCCACCTCGTCCAGGCCGAGGTCGTCGGGGGCGGGCGTGCCGGGGTCGGTGGCCGCGAGGTCCTCGTAGGCGTGGGCGCCCGGCGGCACCTCAGTGGTGCCGGCGACCACGACGGTGGTGTCCGGGGCGGTGTCCGACACCACCTGAAGAAACGTCACTGCGCTGCTTGCCTCGGCGAGCACGAACCGCGCCCCGCTGTCGGCGAGGAGGTACTCCAGCTCGGCGGGCGCGGACCGCGGGTTCACCGGCACGCCGACGCCGCCGGCCCGCACGACCGCGAGGTACCCCTCCACCATCGCGACGGAGTTGCCGAGGCAGAGCGCCACCCGGTCGCCGCGGCGCAGCCCGAGGCGGACGAGGTGGCCGGCGAGCCGCCGCGTCCGCACCTCCAGCCCCGCGTAGGTGACCGCGCGCCGGCCGTCGGCGAAGGCGACCTTCTCCGGGATGCGGAGAGCGTGCTCGTGCAGCGTGACCGCAAGCGGTGTGACCAGGTCGGAACGCACGCCTCGGACTCCTTCCACAGGGCGGCAGCGGGTACGGGGAGCAGCAGGTCGGGGGGGTTTCCGGGCGCGGCGCAGACGGCCGTACGACGCTGTACGGCCGGCCGTCGTCCGGAACGACGGAAGCAGACATCCCTCCGCCGCGGCCGTGCGCGGCGGTCAGGCGCCCGGAAAGGGCGGGAGCGGCCGGTCCCGCCGCCGGGGCGGGCGGGGAGCCGTTCCCACCGCCGCGGACGGCCGGGAGGCCGGTCCGGGGCGGCCGGAGCAGGCGGTCGCGGCCGGACCGCGCGGGTTCGCGCGGCGGGCCGCCGTACCGCCGGGCGTGGTCGGTAAGGGGGCGGACGTACGGTCAGGGCACCCGGAGGCTCACCAGGAGCCGGGGGTCACCAGGAGACCGGGAGGCTCTTCAGGCCGAAGACGGACCCGCGGGTGCGCAGCGGGACCTCCTCGGCCGGCGTGGCCGCCCTCAGGTCGGGGAAGGCCTGCAGCAACGCGCGCAGGCCGGTGCGGAGTTCGAGGCGGGCCAGGTTCTGGCCGACGCACTGGTGGATGCCGTGGCCGAACGCCAGGTGTCCGGCGGTGTCCCGGTCGAGGTCGAGGTGGGCGGGGCAGCCGTACTTGGCCGGGTCCCGGTTGGCGGCCGGCAGGGACACCGTGACGGTCTCCCCCTTCTTCACCAGCTGGCCGTCCAGTTCGAGGTCCTCCAGCGCGGTGCGGAAGATCTCGTACTGGTTGACGGTGACGTAGCGGAGGATCTCCTCCACCGCCGCGTCGACGCGGGACGGGTCGGCGCGCAGGGCGGCGAGTTGCTCGGGGTGGTGCAGCAGCGCCATGACGCCGACACTGAGAGCGCTCTCGGTGGTCTCGTAGCCCGCGAACAGCAACAGGGCCACGATGTTGCCGAGTTCCTCGTCGGTCAGCTCGCCGGCGGCCAGCAGCCGGCTGATGATGTCGTCGCCGGGCTCCTTGCGCTTGCGCGCGATGGTCTCCCCGATGAGCGCGCCGACCTGCTGGAAGACCGCCATCGACTCCTCGGCGTCGCCGTCCGGGTCGTGGGTGATCGCGGGCGCGTCGGCGTACCGCTCGCGCTCCTCCCACGGCAGGCCGACCAGGTCGGACAGGACCCGCAGCACGAGCGGCTTGGCGAAGGTGGTGATCAGGTCGGCGGGCGCGCCCTGCTCGCGCATCGCCTCGATCTGCTCGGCGGCCACCGACTCGACGTGCGGGGCGAGTTCGGCGATCCGCCGCACGGTGAACTCCCGTGCCAGCATCCGGCGGAACCGGGTGTGGTCCGGCGGGTCCATGTGGATGAACATGCCGGGCATCGCCGGGAACTGCGGTACGGGAGCACCGTACTTGGTGACGGGGAAGTGCCCGATCTCCAGGCTGTGGCTGAAACGGGGGTCGCTCAGGACCTCCCGGACGATCCGGTGGCTGGTGGCGAACCAGCCGATGTGACCGTCCGGGTAGGCCATCCTCGCGAGCGGGCGTTCGTCCCGCAGCTTGTCGAAGATCGCGGGAGGGTCGAAGTGATGGGTGCGTGACCAGACGTCTTCGTAGGACAGCATCTCGCTCATGAAGCACCTTCCCCACAGTGTGTGCGAACGTATCCGTCCGCGGAAATCCGCACCCGTGCCCGGGGTGCGCCCGCCCGCGATGTGGTGCCGTAGGTCAGACGGCCAGCTTGCGCAGGGTCTCCCGGGCGTCGGCGAGGGACTTCTCGCCCAGCGGCTTCAGCTGCGCCATGGCGGGCACGATCGCCGCGAAGGTCAGCTCGGCGTGCACGAACTTCAGGTTGTCGGCGAGGCCGATGGCGCTCAGCACGGCCCGCAGGTAGGGCTCCTGGTAGTCCCAGCCCTCACGCGGGGTGCCGGGGGCGTAGGAGCCGCCGCGGGCGGTGACGACGATGACGTTCTTGCCGCTCAGCGCGCCGGACTCGGCACCCGGGGGCAGCATGTGCGCCGGGGTGACCAGGCGGTCGATCCAGGTCTTGACGGACGACGGGATCGTGTAGTTGTACATCGGGATGCCGAAGACGATCGTGGTCGCCTCGCGGACCTCGGCGTGCAGCGCCTCGGTGAGCGCCTGCTCCTCGGGGCTGACGCCGTGCAGGTCGCCGGTCGGGTCGAAGAGCCACTCCCGGATCTCGTGCGTGATGTGCGGAATCGGTTCGGCGCCGAGGTCGCGGTAGGTGTAACCGGCGTCGGGGTGGTTCTGCCGCCACTGGGTGACGAACTCGGCGGTGAGCTGCCGCGTCACGGACTCGCCGGAGCGGATGCTCGCGTCGATGTGCAGAAGATGGGTCATGGCGTGACTCCTGGCCAGTCGGTACGTCTGTTTCGGCAACCCGCCCGGTCCCGCCCGGCCGGCGCTCGCCGGCGGACGGCAACAACACGGTGAGGAACGGTGCTTCCCTTGCTGGAGGCTACGTGGGGGGACCGCCGCGGCGGCATCCCTCAGGTTGGTAGGGCGCGGGTGGTGGGGGTGGCGCGGAGCCGTCACCTGCGCTGACGGACCCGCGCCGGAGGGTGGCTACCCGGCCTGCCGGGCGGCCACGGCGGGCCGTACCAGGAAGTCGGGCCCGGACTCGCGCGCGTGGTCGCCGCGTTCCTCCACCAGGATCCGGTTCCAGGAGCGGGCCAGTTCCACCCGGGAGGTCACGTCGAGCTTGCGGAATATCTTCTTCAGGTGGAACGCCACCGTGTGCGGGGAGATGTAGAGCTGGCTGCCCACCCTGCCGTTGGTGAGCCCCTGGCTGACCAGTTCGGCCACCGCGAACTCGGTGTCGGTGAGCCGGCTGACCCTCGTCCGGCTGCGGGTGGGCCGGCCGCCGTGGTCGTCCAGCTCCCGCAGCCGGCTCTGCACCCGCGCGAGGTCCCGGGGCGCCCCGGCGCCCAGGTAGGCCTCGGCCGCGCGCCGCAGCAGGTCCACCGCCCGGTCCCGTTCCGCGACGCGCGCGGAACGCACCCGGCTCGCGTCCTCCAGGGCGGACGCGCGTGCCCAGGGGTCCAGGTGCCGCTCCGAGGCGGCCTCCAGGGCGTCCGCGTCGCGGGCGAACAGCCCCGTGGCGTGCTCGGCGGCCGCCTGCACACTGCGGAAAGTGCGGTTCGTCAGCGCGAGCCGGCCCATCGTGCGGACGGTGCGCTCGGCGAGGTCGGCGTCGCCGAGTCGCTGGCCGGCCCGGACCAGCCAGGGGGCCGCCGCCGGCTGGGAGACCAGCAGGTCGCGGATGAGCACCTCGTCGTGGACGATGCCCTTCAGCAGGTGCGCCACGCTCTCCATGCCGTCGCGCGCCTCCAGGGCCTGGGCGGCGGCCCAGACGCACTGCCCCGGTATGAGGTTCTCCTGCCCGAGCAGCGCCGCGTCCCGCAGCCGGTTGGCGTAGAGCAGGCCGGTCGTCAGGTCCATGGCGCGTACCGAGCACACGGCCATGACCACGTGCCCCCGTGGGGGGAGCCCCCGGTTCCCGGCCTGGGCGGCCAGCCGCAGACCGGCCTCGGCCGCGGTCGTCGCCTCGGTCAGCCTGCCCCCGGCGAGATGGATCTCCGCCTCGCACAGCCGCAGCGCGGCCTGCGCCTCGGGCCGGTGCGGTCCGCGGTCGACGGACTCCGTACCGGGCTCCCCACGGGACTGCTCGCCGGACTGCTCGCCGGCGAGGAGGCGTTCCGCCGGCCCGAGGCCACGGACACGAGTCAACAGCGTGGCGTACCAGATGCGCGCCTCCAGCGGCGCCTCGTGGGCGGGGCGGTCTCCTCCGGCCGGTTCCGACGCGGCGGCGGCTAACTCCATGCTTTTGCCGAGCCGTCCGTCGAGCCAGAAGAGTGCTGATTGTGCGACAGAACGGCCTGGCTCGGAAGAAGATTCCAGAAGAGTTTGCTCGGTGATGACTGAATATCGCGGGGGCACTACAAACCTCTGACATGTAATCGGGTGGCGTTCTGAACTCGTGGGGTGTCGCTCTGACCCGTCGATCGTTTCTTCCGGAATCGCGCACACGCTGCTCCCTCATCCCCCGTCGCGCATGTGGTCCGGCCGCCCGGCGCCGCCGGTGGTGACCTGCCTTCTGGCACGATTGCGCACCTCACCGCTCGTGCGTCGGCGCCCCGGCACAGCACGGTGTGCTGAAGGACATCAACCAAACCCCCCTGGCCCGTGACCCAGTTGTCCGTGTTGCCTACACGTGTGGTGAAACGCAGTCGCGCACGAACGTCACAAGGCTGGCGAGAAATTACTCTCTCGCCACCTACTCATCGATCCCTTCGCACAACGATACGTATTCGTTGGGTGAAGCACCACGAATCGCTGTGACGCTGCCGTTAACGCTCCTCGACGACTGACCCCGAGCACGTCCGGCCACAACCCGCGTTCACCAATCCCCCACACAAGTCCCACCCGTGCCCCTGCGGCAAGGCGGCTCGCCGCCCCGCGCGTCCCGGGGACTAGCCCTGCCCCTTCCGGCAGCGCCGTGAACGTGACCAACGACACGCAGGGCGGGTACCGTTCACCCCGTGACGGCGGGCCGGAGTTCGGCCACCATGGCCGAAGGGGTACGCCCGTTCGACGGTCGTATACCCTTACGGGGCCGTCCCGGGCCCGCTCAGCGCACCCGGCCCGCCGCACGGCCGGCCAACAGGTCCCGCAGTTCCCGGGCGTTGCGCCGGCTCACGGCGAGCACCCGGTCGCCGATCCGGACCGTCAGGTTGCCGCCGTCCACCCGCAGTTCCTCGATCCGGCCGAGGGCGACGAGCCGGCTGCGGTGGATCCGCACGAAGCCGCGCGAACGCCACTGCTCCTCCAGGGTGGACAGCGGTATCCGCACCAGATGGCTGCCCCGCCCGGTGTGCAGCCGCGCGTAGTCGCCCTGCGCCTCCACGTAGGTGATGTCGGCGAGGGGCACGAACCGGGTGACCCCGCCCAGCTCCACGGGCACCTGGTCGCCGAGGGCGGGTACCGGCGGCCCGGGCGCCGCGGGGGCCGCCGGGCGGGGGCCCTGCCCGGCCCGGACCAGCTCGGCGACCCGCCGTACCGCCTCGGCGAAGCGCTCCTTGCGGAGCGGCTTGAGCAGGTAGTCGACGGCCTTCAGGTCGAAGGCGCGCACGGCGAAGTCCTCGTACGCGGTGACGAAGACGATCAGCGGCGGGGCGGGCAACGCGCCGAGCAGCCGGGCCAGTTCGAGACCGCTCAGACCGGGCATGTCGATGTCGAGGAAGACGACGTCGAAACCCTCCCCACCGTCCCCGTTCAGCCGGCGCAGCGCCTCGCCCGCCGTGGAGGCGGGGGCGACGGCGCCGACCCGGGGGTCCTCCCCCAGCAGGTACAGCAGCTCCGCGAGCGCGGGTTCCTCGTCGTCCACGGCCAGGACGCGCAGGGGCCCGTCGGTCACCCTCATGTCCGGCAGCTCCTTCCGTCCTCGGCCGCTCCCCCATGGTGGTCCCGGCGGCCGGGCGGCGTCGAGATCGCGGACGGCGGTGTGTCCGTGCCGTGACCCGGTCATGATCCTCTCGTCCGCACATCGACCGGCACGAGGAGGCACGGTGACCCAGCCGAACCCCGGGGAGTGGGACACGCACCGAACGGGCGGGGGCCGGTTCCGGCCGCCGGGCCCCGCCGAGCGCCGGCTGCTCGCCGCGCACGTCCCGGCGCCGGCGGGTGGGCGCTGCCTCGACGTCGGCTGCGGCACCGGTGAACTCGCCCGCCACCTGGCCGCGTCCGGGTACCTGGTGGACGCCGTCGACCGGTCCTCCGGAGCACTCTCCGAGGCCCGGCGCGCCGCCGGGGCCGGGGTGACGTACCGGCGGCTGGACGTCGAGCACGACAGCCTCGACCGGCTCCCGCACGCGTCCTACGACCTGGTCACCGTCCGGCTGGGCTGGGCGTTCGTCCGCGACCGGACCCGGGTGCTGAACCGGCTGCGGGAGCGGCTGCGCCCCGGCGGCGCGCTCTGCGTGATCACTCCGGTGGCGGACGCCGTACCGGAGCACGAGCGGGGCACGGCCCTGGACGAGGAGGAGATCGGGCTGCTGAGCGCGGGCTGGGAGTCCGCGCGGCGGTACGACGCCGACGGCCTGGCCCTGCTCGTCCTGCGCGGCCCCGCCCCCGCCCCGCCGGTCTGCGCCGGCAAGGGCCGGCCCGCCCCGCACGCCCTGACCGGTGCCGGTGTCGTCGTCACGGATCCGGCGGGACGGGTGCTGCTGGGCTGGTCGGTGCGGGGCGTGTGGGAGCTGCCCGGCGGCAAGAACGACCCGGGCGAGGACTTCGCCGCCGCGGCCGTGCGGGAGCTGGCGGAGGAGACGTCGCTCAGGGCCGACCCCCGCGCGGCGCGGGTGCGGGCCGTCCTGATGGACTCGGTGCACGGCATCCCCCGGGTGACGGCCGCCGTGCGGGTGACCCGGTACACCGGCGAACCGGTCGTGACCGAGCCGCAGTTGATCCGCCGCTGGGAGTGGCACGAGGTCACCGACCTGCCCGTCCTGGGCCGGCCGCTGTTCACACCGAGCGCCCATGTCCTGGACACGGTCTGGCCGGGACTGCTGCCGGACCTGCCGCCGGTGCACCGGTACCCGGTCGCCGAGGGCTGACGGCGTCAGTCGGGCAGCACCAGCCGGGCCGTCTCCCCCGGCCCGACCGGGACCACCCTGTCGCGCAGGCGGACGTCGATGGGCGGCTGGTCGGACTCCGGCACGGCGATCTCCAGCAGGCTGCTGCGCAGCCGCAGCCGCACGCCCCAGTGGCCGTGGTAGCGGATCGCGAAGCCGTAGGAGGACAGCTCGGGCAGCGGCACGGGATCGAGGCACAGTCCGCTGCCGCGGGCCTCCAGGCCGGTCAGCCCGCGCTGCACGAGGTCGAGGGTGCCGGCCATCGCGCCGAGGTGGATGCCCTCGCCGGTGGTGCCGCCCTGCAGGTCGGCGATGTCGCCGCGCAGCGCCTCCTGGACGAAGCTCCAGGCGTCGGCGCGGCGGGCGCGGGCCAGGATCCAGCCGTGGACCAGGCCGCTCAGGGTCGAGCCGTGGGTGGTGCGGTGCAGATAGTGGTCCACGGTGACGAGCCAGCCGTGTTCGTCCAGGTGGTGTCCCAACTGCTGGAACAGCGACCGGAGTTCGAGCGGCGAGAAGAGGTAGCCGAGCATCAGCACGTCGGCCTGCTTGGACGCCTTGTAGCGGTTGACGGTGTCGCCCTCCGCCTCCAGGATCCGGTCCAGGCGCCGGATGTCGTGGTACCGCCTGCGGTAACCCTCCCAGTCCAGCTCGGCGAGGTCGCCGTAGCCGTCGAACTGGCTGATCACCCCGTCGTGGAAGGGGACGTGCAGCCCCCGGGAGACCTCGCTCCAGCGGGCGGGCTCGTCCGCGGCCAGCCCGATGTGCTCGGCGAGTTCACGGCGGCGCGGCTCGGGCAGGCCGTCCAGCAGCTCCAGGGCGCGGGTGAGCACCCAGGCGGCGGTGACGTTGGTGTACGCGTTGTCGTCCAGGCCGGGCCGGTCCGCGCCGGGGTAGGCGTCGTGGTACTCGTCGGGGCCGACCACGCCCCGGATGCGGTACCGGCCGAGGTGGTCGTCCCAGTGCGCCGACTGCCCCCAGAAGCGGGCGATCTGGAGGAACATCTCGGCGCCCTCGCCGTGCCGGAACTCGGTGTCGCCGGTGGCCTCGCAGTACCGCCAGACGTTGTAGGCCACGGCCGAGCCGACGTGGTGCTGGAGCCGGGAGTGGTCCGGCAGCCAGCGGCCCGAGCGCGGGTTGAGGTGCACCTGCTGGGTCTCCTCGCGGCCGTCGCTGCCGCTCTGCCACGGGTACAGGGCGCCGCACCGGCCGAGGTCGCGGGCCGCGCGGCAGGCCGCGTCCAGGCGGCGGTGACGGTAGTGCAGCAGGGCGCGGGAGACCTCCGGGAGGTGCAGGTCGAGGTAGGGCAGGACGAAGAGTTCGTCCCAGAAGACGTGCCCGCGGTAGGCCTCGCCGTGCAGTCCGCGGGCGGGCACGCCGACGTCCAGATCCGCGGTGTGCGGGGAGAGGGTCTGCAGCACGTGGAACAGGTGCAGGCGCAGGATGCTGCCGGCCTCGCCGGGCACGTCGAGCGCGGTGCGCCGCCACAGCTGCTCCCAGGCCGAGCGGTGCGTCTCGCGCAGCTCGTCGAAGCCGGGCGCGGCGCCGACCCGGTCCACGGCCGCGCGCAGCGGGTCGCTGATCGCCGGGTCGTGGGAGGTGTGCAGGGCGACGGTCTTGTCGACGGTGGCGGTCCCGCCGGGCGGCAGCCGCAGCAGCAGCCGCTGTACCGCGCGGTGGGCCTCGTTGGCGTGGGTGACCGGCGCCCGGGCGGTCAGCCGGGCGGCCAGGCCGAAGCCGATCTCCGAGGTGCGGGTACGGCAGCGCAGCCAGACCGTGCCGGGTGCGGCGGTGCCGACGGTGACGTGGCTGAGGTGCCGGCCGTCCAGCTCCCGGTAGCGGCCGACCCCGGAGTTGGTGACGCCCCCGTCCAGCGCGGCCTCGACGTCCAGTTCGACGGCATCGCCCTCGGCGGTGAACTCGGTGCGCAGCGCGGCGAGATGTGGGTCGGCCAGGTGGACCAGGCGCTCCTGCCGGACCAGCAGGCTGGCGTCGGCGCCGAGCGGGTAGCGGGTACGGCGTTCCAGAAGGCCGGGGTCGAGGACGAGCATCTGGTGGTGCTCGGCGACGGGGGTGGTGTCCGGGGTGAGCCAGTCGCCGCCGGCCGGCCGGAACCGCAGCGGCAGCCAGTTGGGCAGGTTGACCATGTCCTCGTTCTCGACCCGGCGCCCGGCGACCTCGGAGGTGAGCCGGTTGTAGCAGCCGGCCGCGTAGGTGCCGGGGTAGTGGACGTCGTCCGCGGTGCACTCGGGCAGGGCCCCGCGCGTGGCGAAGTAGCCGTTGCCCAGGGTGCACAGCGACTCCCGCAGGCGTTCCTCCGCTGGCCGGTACCCCTCGTACTCCCAGGTGGGCCCGTCCACCGTCAGCCTTCGGACAGCAGGCCGGCGAGGATCCGGTCGGGGGTGAGGGGCAGTTCGCGGAAGCGGATGCCGGTGGCGTGGTGGACGGCGTTGCCGATGGCGGCCGCGGTGCCGACGATGCCGATCTCGCCGATGCCCTTGCTGCCCATGGGGTTGAGGTGGGGGTCGTCCTCGTCGATCCAGTCGGCCTCGATGTCGGCGATGTCGGCGTGCACGGGCACGTGGTAGGAGGCGAGGTCGGACTCGGGGAAGTCGCCGAACGCCGGGTCCAGGGTGCTGCTCTCGGTGAGGGCCATGCCGAGGCCCATGATCATGGCGCCGGTGAACTGGGAGCGCGCGGTGCGGGCGTTGAGGATCCGTCCGGCGGCGTAGACGCCGAGCAGCCGGCGCACCCGGGTCTCGCCGGTGACGGTGTCGACGGCGACCTCGGCGAAGTGCGCGCCGAACGCGTGCCGCGCCCAGGGGCTGTCGGCGTCGGCCTTTCCGGTGGTGTCCGCGCGGGTCTCGATGCCCTCGGCGGGCAGCGGTCCGGTGTGCGCGGCCAGCCGGGACGCCAGTGCGGCGCAGGCCTCGTGGACGGCCCAGCCCCAGGAGGCGGTGCCCATGGAGCCGCCGGCCAGCGGGGCCGGGGGCAGGTCGCTGTGGCCGATCTCGGTGCGCACCCGGTCCAGGGGCACGCCGAGGGCGTCGGCGGCCACCTGGGCGAGGACGGTACGGGCCCCGGTGCCGATGTCCGCCGCGTTGATCCGGACCACGAAGCCGCCGTCGGGCAGCGCCTGGGCGGTGGCGGTGGACGGGGAGACCTGCACGGGGTAGGTGGCGGCGGCCACGCCGGTGCCGAGCAGGAAGGGGCCCTCGCGGCGGATGCCGGGGCGCGGGTCCCGGTCCTCCCAGCCGAAGCGGCGGGCGCCCTCGCGCAGGCACTCCACGACGTGCCGGCTGCTGAACGGTTTGCCGCTGCCCGGTTCCTCCGCCGGTTCGTTGCGGACCCGCAGCTCCACCGGGTCCAGGCCGAGCACGTCGGCGAGTTCGTCCACGGCGGACTCCAGGGCGTACATGCCGGGTGCCTCGCCGGGGGCTCGCATCCAGGACGGTGTGGGCACGTCCAGCGGCACCACGCGGTGGGAGCTGAGGAGGTTCGGGACGGCGTACATGACGCGGGAGACGACCGCGGCGTACTCCACGAACTCCTTCACCCGGGAGATGGGGCTGGTCGTCTCGTGCAGCAGGGCGGTGAGCCGGCCGTCCCGGCCGGCCCCGAGCCGCAGCCGCTGCACGGTGGGGGCGCGATGACCGACGACGGTCGGCAGGTGCCGGCGGGCGTAGGCGAGGGTGACGGGCCGCCCGGTGTGCCGGGCGGCCATGGCGGCCAGGACGACGTCCGGGCGCGGGGTGCCCTTGGAGCCGAAGCCGCCGCCGACGTGCTCGGCGACGACGGTGATCCGCTCCTCGGGCAGCCGGAACAGCTGGGCGAGCGTGGCCCGCACCGTCGTACCGCCCTGGCTGGAGGTGTACACGGTGAGCCGGTCGCCGTCCCAGTGGGCGGTGCTGGCGTGCGGCTCCATGGGGTGGTTGTGCAGGGGCGGCACCCGGTAGGTGACGTCGACGCGGACCTCGGCCCCGGCGAAGGCGGCCTCGGGGTCGCCGTGCTCGACGCGGCCGGGCTCACCGCCCGCCTCCTGCGGTGCGTAGCCGTCCCGGTGGTGCTCGGTGAACGCGGCGTCGTGGGATGCGGTGTCGTAGGTGACCCGGACGGCCCGGGCGGCGGCGCGGGCGGCCTCCGGGGTCTCGGCGACGGCCAGGGCCACGCACCAGCCGCGGTGCGGCACGTCCGGGCCCTGCAGCACGGCGAGGGTGTGGTCCTCGGGCTCGGCGAGCCGGGGCGCGTCGGCGGGGGTGAGGACGGCGAGGACGCCGGGCAGGGCGAGGGCGGCCGAGGTGTCGACGGCGCGGACCCGGCCGCGGGCCACCGCGGCGGGCACCGGCCAGGCGTGGGCGCGGCCGGGCAGGGTGTACTCGGCGGCGTAGCGGGCGGCGCCGGTGACCTTCTGGCGCCCCTCGCGGCGCTCGGCGGGGGCGCCCAGGGCGGTGCCGGTCGTGCCGGTCGTGCCGGTCATGGGGATCCTCCTGCTCCTGCGGGGGCGGCTCAGGCCGGGGCGGGGGCCGGGGCCAGACGGTTCAGGACGTCCAGCGCCAGGTTGCGGGCGAGGGACACCTTGTAGGCGTTGTCCCGCAGCGGCTCGGCGTGCGCGAGTTCGAGGGCCACGGCGCCCTCGAAGGCGGCGGGGGTGGCGTGGGCGCCCAGCAGGGCGAGCTCGGTGTGCCGGGCCCGCCAGGGGCGGTGCGCGAGCCCGCCGAAGGCGATGCCCGCCTGGTCGACGACGCCGTCCGTGACCCGCAGCCGCACGGCCACGGAGGCGAGGGCGAAGGCGTACGACGCCCGGTCCCGGGCCTTGCGGTAGGCGGACGGGACGCCGGCCGTGGCGGCCGGGAGCACGATGCCGGTGATCAGTTCGCCGGGGCGGATCCAGGTGTCCCGTTCGGGGTGCTCGCCGGGCAGCCGGTGGAAGTCGGCCGCCGGCAGGCGCCGGGGGCCCTCGGTGCCGTACAGCTCGACCTGGGCGTCCAGGGCGGCCAGGGCGACGGCCATGTCGGACGGGTTCGTGGCGATGCACTGCGCGGAGTGGCCGAGGACGGCGTGGTCGCGGTGGACGCCGTCCCGGGCGCCGCAGCCGCTGCCCGGCTCCCGTTTGTTGCAGGGTTTGTCCAGGTCCTGGAAGTAGGGGCAGCGGGTGCGCTGGAGCAGGTTGCCGCCGGTGGTGGCGGCGTTGCGCAGCTGTGCGGAGGCGCCCGCGAGGAGCGCCTGGGACAGCGCCGGCCAGCGTGCGCGGACCCGCGGGTCGGCGGCCAGGTCGCTGTTGCGGACGGTGGCGCCGACCCGCAGGGAGCCGTCGGGCAGCTCCTCGATGCCGTCCAGCGGCAGCCGGCCGACGTCGATGAGGGCGGTGGGCCGTTCCACGCCGAGTTTCATCAGGTCGACCAGGTTGGTGCCGCCGGCGAGGTAGCGGGCGCCGGGGTGGGCGGCGTACGCCTCGACGGCCTCCTGGACGCCGGCGGGCCTGAGGTATCCGAAGCCGTTCACTCAGATCACGTCCTCGATCGCCTCGACGATGCGCGGGTAGGCGCCGCAGCGGCACAGGTTGCCGCTCATCCGCTCGCGGATCTCGGTCCGGTCCAGCGGTACGGGCGGCCCTGCGGGGGTCCGCGGGTCGGTGACGTGGGAGGGGTGGCCGGCCGCGGCCTCGGCGAGCATGCCCACGGCGGAGCAGAGCTGGCCGGGGGTGCAGTAGCCGCACTGGAAGGCGTCGCGGTCCAGGAAGGCCCGCTGCAGCGGGTGCGGCTCCTCGCCGTCGCCGCCCAGGCCCTCGACGGTGGTGATCTCGCTGCCGTCGAGGGTCACGGCGAGCAGCAGGCAGCTGTTGATGCGGCGGCCGTCGACCAGCACGGTGCAGGCACCGCACTGGCCGTGGTCGCAGCCCTTTTTGGACCCGGTGAGGTCGAGGTCCTCACGCAGCAGGTCGAGCAGGACCCGCCGGTGGTCGACGCGCAGCGTGTGCGGTTTGCCGTTGACCCGGAGGGTGACCTCGGAGTGGTGGCCGGGGCGGGATGAGCTGGTCATGGCAGGGGTGACCTTCCGGACGGACGGTGCAGCCGTGCAGACCGCGTATCCAGGACCGGCCGGGCTCACACGTCCGGAAGGCCACCTTTCCGATCACGGGTAGCGGACGAGGTTCGCGACGTTGGTCGTCGCGTTCGAGGGTCCTCCGGTGCTGTTGACGACGTGGCTGATGGTGCCGGTGCCGCCGAGGGAGACGGTGACCATGCTGGTGAAGCGGACGTTCGGGTTGTTCGGCGCCTCGATGGCGCGGGCCGCCGTGACGCCAGGATCGACGTTGAAATAGCAGTAGCTGCCGAGGCCGTACGCCTGGTGGCTGGTGACGGAGTCGGCGACCTTGTAGGCGGCGTAGCCCTGGGTGGAGCCGTTCATCCAGGCGGCCTGGTTCGGCGGGTCGTACGGCATCTCGTTCTGGAAGAAGTAGGTGCGGCCGCCGTTGCCGTTCCAGACGGTCTGGTACTTCTGGAAGTGCTCCACGAACAGCCCGTAGATGGTCACGTCGTCGCCGTTGACGACCAGGCCGGTGTCGGCGGTGTTGCTGGTCCAGCCGACGCCGCTGCCGTGGTCGGCGCGCCAGATCCACATGTGGTCGCCGATGACGTTCCTGCTGTTGACGACGAGGCTGGTGGCCGCCTTGCCGACGCCGGCGCCGCCGATGCGGAAGTAGACGTCGTGCAGGGAGGTCGGGTCGGCCGCGTGGGAGGCGGTGGAGCCGGCCGGCCCGACCTCGACGAGGGTCTTCGAGCTGGTGGTGCCGGCGTCGAAGAGCAGGCCCGCGATCTTCACGCCGTCGACGTCGGCGACGGACAGCGCGGTGACGCCGTTGTCCGGGACGAAGGTGGCGAGGCCCAGGCCGAGGACGACCGTGTCCGGGCGGGTCACCTTGAGCGTCTGGTCGAGGTGGTAGACGCCGGGGGTGACCAGCAGGTTCTGGCCGGCCGCCAGGGCCGCGTTGATCTGGGTGGCGGTGGCGCCGGGCTTGACGACGTAGAACCGGCTGAGCGGCAGCGAGGATCCGGCCGGGGTGCCGCCCGCCCAGCTGGTCGCGGTGGAGTTGGTGCGCACGGAGGGCACGAAGACCTGGTAGTTCCCGGAGCCGTCGACGTACAGGAACGGCTTCTCCCGGGTGACGGGGCTCTGCGCGACGGTGGTGTGCGGCGGGTTCGGGAAGCTGGTGGCCGGGACGCCCTGGCTGCCGACGAACACCATGTTCCAGTTGGACCCGGTCCAGCTGCCGAGCTGGGAGTTGCGGGTCAGCCACTGCTGCTGGCTGCCGGAGTTCACGTGCCCGTCGATCTTGCTGTCGGCGAGGTAGCCGCCGGACGACCAGCCGCCGTCGTCCAGGGCGAGGCTGCCGCGCAGGTGCATCCGGCGGTAGGCCGCCGCCTGGGAGACCGCCCAGCGGTCGCCGCCGCCGGCGGGGTTGACGGAGAGGTTCTCGGCGCCGCGCCAGAAGTTCTGGGTGGCGTTGCCCTGGAACCAGTCGGCCTCGGCGTGCACGGCACCGTTGACGGTCACCGCGTCCGGGGTCAGGCCCAGGCCGAGCACCTGGGTGTAGAAGCCGACGTTGACGTTCGCGTCGTAGGCGCCGGGCTTGAAGAGGACGGCGTAGCGCTGGGAGCCGAACTGGTTGGTCTCCTGCTGCTTGAAGATCGTGTCCAGCTTGCCCTGGATGGCCGAGGAGGACATCGACGGGTCGAAGACGACGACGTTGGGACCGAGGTCCGGGTCGGCCGCCGACTGGGTCACCGGGACCACCTGGAAGCGCTGGGCGGCGGTGCCGTTGCAGGTGTACTGCACCAACTGCACGCTGTCGGCGAGCGAGGCGCCGGGGTCGTCCAGGCACTTGCCGCTGTTGCGGTTGACGAAGTGGAAGGCGCCGCCGCCGTCGTCCACGGGCAGCCACTGCTGGTTGGCGCCGCCGCCGTAACTCCACAGGTGCACCGGCGCGTTGTCGGCCGTGGACACGTCGGCGACATCGGCCACCCGGCTGGTGTCGTTGCGGGTCGCGATGCGGACGTAGCCGTCGCCGGCGTCGGTGAGGCTCCACTGCTGGGCCGTGGTGCCGTTGCAGGCGTACTGCTGCACGACGGTGCCGTCGGCGGTGCCGGCCGCCCGGGCGTCCAGGCACCTGCCGCTCGCGGCGTTCATCACCGTGGCGAACCCGGTGGGCAGGGCGGCGGCCCCGGCGGCCGCCGCCGGGGCGGGTGCCGCCGTGAGCAGGGCGGCGGCGAGGGAGAGTGCGGCGAGGGACCCGGCCGCGGGGAGGGGTCTGGCCATGTGCGCGGGCGGCCTTTCGTGGGGGGGCAGGCCGCAGGCCCAACAGCGGGGGGACATACGGCCGTTGGGACCTGCGGGGCTTTGTTTAAGTCGTGAAGCTAAAGGTACGGACCACTGGCGTCAAGTGGCGCACGGCAAACCGCGCCAGGAGTCCGCGGCGCGACCTGCTCGGCGCCCCCGAGGCCTGGCTCCGGCCGGCCGCGGTGCACGCCCTCGCCCCGGCCGGCCCGGGGCTGCCCGCGCGCCGGGATCCCGCACCGCCGGGGTTTCGTCCGGGACGAGGAGATCCGGGAGGCCGTCGCCGCGCTGCTCGGCGAGGGGCGTGCGGATCACCGGTGACCCGCACCCGCGCGCGACTCCTGCGGCGCGACCGGCGGGCAACGGTGGCGTGACCGGCGGGCGCCCGTGGCGTGACCGGCGGGCGTCACCCTGCCGTCGGCGCCCCCGCCGTCGGCACCCCCGCCTCCACGGTTCCCGCCTCCGTGGCGCCCGGCTCGGCCGCCCCCGGCTCGGCCGCCCTCGGAGCCGCCGCCTCCGCCGGCTCCCCCGGCTCGCCGCGCCCCGCGAACTGGGTGCGGTACAGCTCGGCGTAGCGGCCCTCCGCCGCCAGGAGTTCCTCGTGGGTGCCGCGTTCCACGATGCGGCCGGCCTCCACGACCAGGATCTGGTCGGCGGCCCGGACCGTGGACAGGCGGTGGGCGATGACCACGGCGGTGCGGCCCTCCAGGGCCTCGGTGAGCGCCTCCTGGACGGCCGCCTCCGAGGTGTTGTCCAGGTGGGCGGTGGCCTCGTCCAGGATGACCACCCGCTGGCGGGCCAGCAGCAGCCGGGCGATGGTCATGCGCTGGCGCTCGCCGCCGGAGAGCCGGTAGCCGCGCTCGCCGACGACCGTGTCCAGCCCGTCGGGCAGGGACCGTACGACGTCGGCGAGGCGGGCGCGGCCGAGGGCGTCCCACAGCTCGTCGTCCCCCGCGTCCGGGCGGGCCAGCAGCAGGTTGGCGCGGACGGTGTCATGGAAGAGGTGGCCGTCCTGGGTGACCATGCCGAGGGTGGCCCGCAGGGACGCGGCGGTCAGCTCCCGCACGTCGGTCCCGCCGATGCGGACCGCGCCCGCGTCGACGTCGTACAGGCGCGGCAGGAGCTGGGCGATGGTCGACTTGCCGGCGCCGGAGGAGCCGACCAGGGCGACGGTCCGGCCGGGTTCGGCACGGAAGGAGATGCCGTGCAGCACCTCGGAGCCGCCACGGGTGTCGAGCGCGGCGACCTCCTCCAGGGAGGCGAGGGAGACCTGG
Source organism: Streptomyces sp. NPDC046881 (assembly GCF_040645015.1). NCBI lineage: Bacteria > Bacillati > Actinomycetota > Actinomycetes > Kitasatosporales > Streptomycetaceae > Streptomyces > Streptomyces sp. NPDC046881. The sequence continues at coordinate 50,509 of NZ_JBEYXJ010000038.1, forward strand.
TCGGCGGACGGGTACGAGAAGCGGACGTCCTCGAACTCGACGGCGACCGGCCCCTCGGGGACCTCGCGGGCGTCCGGCCTCTCCGCGATGAGCGGCTCCAGGTCGAGCACCTCGAAGACCCGCTCGAAGCTGACGAGCGCGCTCATCACCTCCACCCGGGCCCCGGCGAGCGCGGTCAGCGGGGCGTACAGCCGGGTCAGCAGCAGGGCGAGCGAGACCACCGCGCCGGGCTCCAGGGTGCCGCGCAGCGCGAACCAGCCGCCGAGGCCGTAGACGAGGGCCAGGGCGAGGGCGGAGACCAGGGTCAGGGAGGTGATGAACACCGACTGGGCCGTGGCCGTGCGCACGCCGATGTCCCGGACCTGGGCGGCCCGCGCCGCGAACTCCGCCGACTCCTCCTCCGGGCGCCCGAACAGCTTGACCAGGGTGGCGCCGGGCGCGGAGAACCGTTCGGTCATCCGGGTGCCCATGGCCGCGTTCAGCGCCGCCGCCTCCCGCTGCATACGGGCCATCCGGCGGCCCATGCGGCGGGCGGGCAGCACGAACACCGGCAGCAGCACCAGGGCGAGCAGGGTGATCTGCCAGGACAGGGTGAGCATGACCGCGAGCGTGAGCAGCAGGGTGACCAGGTTGCTGACGACGCCGGAGAGGGTGTTGGCGAAGGCCCGCTGGGCGCCGATCACGTCGTTGTTGAGACGGCTGACGAGCGCGCCCGTACGCGTACGTGTGAAGAACGCGACGGGCATGCGCTGCACATGATCGAACACAGCCGTCCGGAGGTCGAGGATGAGTCCCTCCCCGAGCGTCGCCGACAGCCGGCGGCCGAGGATGCCGAGGCCCGCTTCCGCGAGCGCCACGAGCGCGATGAGCAGGGCCAGCCGGACCACCGTGCCGGAGTCGTGCCCCGCCACGATCGCGTCGACGACGCGGCCGGCGAGCACGGGCGTCGCCACGGCGAGCAGGGCCGTCACCACCCCGAGCAGCACGAACCGGACGATCCCGGCGCGGTGCGGGCGGGCGAAGGCGGCGATGCGGCGCAGCGTGGCGCGGGCGAACGGGCGGCGCTCGGACTGCGCGTTCATCACGCTGTGCAGCTGCGTCCAGGCAGTGGTCTCCATGCTCATGGGAAAGAACCTAGAACCTCAAGCTTCGTTGAGGTCAAGGTCCCGGGGTTTTCACCCGCTGTTCCGGCGGCTCGGAAAGCCTGTGCGGATGTGACTGCCGTCCCGCACACCCCGGGGCGCCCTCCCCGGCGCCTCCCGGTCCGCCAGGCGCTGTGCCTGGTGCCGCTCGTGCTCGTCGCCGTGGCCGCCGCACGGCACCGCTCGGTGCTCGCCGAGGGCTTCGGGCACCTGCGGACCGCCTCCTGGCCGTGGCTGCTCGCGGCGGCCGCGGCCACCTGTCTGTCCTGGGGGGCCGCCGCCCTCACCCGGCAGGGCGCGGTGCTGCAGCCGCTGCCCAAGGGGCGGCTGCTGGCCACCCAGTTCGCGGCGGCCGCGGCCAACCACCTGCTGCCGAGCGGGCTCGGCGCCGGCGCCGTGAACCTGCGCTTCATGACCGTGTGCGGGGTGCCCCTGGCCCGTTCCTCGGCCGCGCTCGCCCTGTTCCTGCTGGCCGAGTGCGTGGGCCGGCTCGGCCTGCTGGCCGCGCTGCTGATCGCGTTCCCGGACGCGCTGCGGCCCGGCACCCTGCTGCCGGCCGGCTCGGCACTGCCGCTGCTGCTGGGCGGCGCGGGCCTGCTGCTCGTCGCGGGCGCCGTCCCGGCGCTCGTACGACCGCTGCGCCGGCGCGTGTGCGCGTTCGCGCGGGACGCCCTCGGCGAGGCGCGGTCGGTGCACACCCGGCCGGCCCGCGCGCTGGCGCTGTGGGGCGGCTCGCTGGCCTTCCCGGCGCTCCAGGCGGCCGGGCTGGCCGCGGTCGCGCAGGCGCTGCGGCTGCCGGTGCCGCCCGCGCACACGGTGCTGGCCTACCTGGCGGCGACGGTCGCGGTGGCCCTGGTGCCCACGCCCGGCGGGCTGGGCTCCGTGGAGGCGGCGCTGATCGTGGCGCTGGTCGCGGTGGGCGGCCCGGCGGCGGTGGCCACGGCGGTCGTGCTGGCCTACCGGATCATCACCGTGTGGCTGCCGCTGCTGCCGGGCGCGCTGACGCTCGGCGCGCTGGTGCGCCTGAAGGTCATCTGACGGCTGCGACAGCCCCCTCGACTCCCGGGCGAAACGCGGTACGCCCGCGGCCCACCCGCCCCGCCGCAACACCGCTCCCGCGTCGCCCCGCTCCAGCCCCCGCCGCAGCTCACCCGACGGCGAGACCACGCCGCCGGGTCCCGGGCGAAAGGCGATACGCCCGCGGCCCGCTCGCCCCGCCGCAACCCCGCTCCCGCGTCGCCCCGCTCCAACGCCCGCCGCAGCTCACCTGACGGCGTGACCACGCCGCCGGGCCCCGGGCGAAAGGCGATACGCCCGCGACCCGCCCGCCCCGCCGGAAGGCGGTGCACGCGCGGCCGGCCCGGCGGTTCCCGGGGACCGTCCCGCCCCGCCGCTACCCCGCTCCCGCGTTGTCCCGGTCCAGTGCCGTGCGCAGCCAGTCGTCCGTGGAGCCCGGGGTCGGTTCCGGGCGGCCGCCCGGCGGGGTGAGCAGGACGGCCGTCAGCTCCCAGTAGCGGTCCAGGCGCGGGCCGGCCGCGAGCCGGGCGGACAGCAGGCGGCGGAACTCCCGGGTGTCCCGGCTGCCGTACGCGCTCGCGTACGCCGCCACGTAGGCGTCCAGCGCCTCGCCCGGGTACGGATCCCGTGCTCGGCGCAGCTGCGGGCCCGCGAGCTCGTACGCCTCGGCGAGGCCCGCGTACAGTACGGCCGCGCCGCGGGCCCCGGCCACCCGGTGCACCTCGGGCTGGGGCCGCCGGCCGCCGGAGCAGGGAGCCGTCGTCATCGCGTGCAGCCGGGCGAAGGCGAGCACCTGCGCCGGGTCCGGCTCGTCGGGCGGCTGCGGAACGGCCACCTCCAGGAACGCCGCCGTCGCCCGGGCCGGCATCCGCGGCGGCAGCCAGGCGCGCCAGAACCGGGCCAGCGGCGCCGTGCTCGGCGGGACGCCCACCGCGCCGACCAGCCGCAGCCGCTCGGCGCGCTCCGCGGGCGGGCACTCCGCGACCAGCCGCAGCGCCGCCTCCCGCCAGCGCAGCGCCTTCAGTTCGCTGCCCAGGTCGCGCAGCCGGCCCGCGACGGCGTCCTCCAGCACCCGGCCCGCCGCGCCCTCGTCCTGGAGCACCCGGCGCACCTCGGGCAGCGGCAGGTCGAGGGCGCGCAGGGAGCGGATCAGCCGCAGCCGCTCCAGCGCCTCGGGGCCGTACCGGCGGTGCCCGCCGCCGCTGCGGGAGGCCTCGGGCAGCAGACCCCGGTCGGAGTAGAAACGGACAGCCTTCACGGTGGCACCCGCGCGCTCGGCGAGCTCGCCGATGCTCCACAGGACCTCGTGGGACGTGGACAGTTGAACCTCCCTCCGGGGGAGTTCCTACGGTACCGGCGCGCGGGCCGGGCGAAGGCGCCCGGTGCCGCGGACCACGGCGTACGCGACCGGCGTGACGTCATGCGACGGACCCGAGGAGAGGGCCATGACCGTGTTCATCATGGTGGCGGGCGTGTTCACCGGCGCCCCCGTGTGGAGGGAGACGGCCGAACTGCTGGCCGCGGCGGGCGGCGAGGTGCACCCGGTCCCGCTCACCGGAGTCGACGCGGGCCGCCCCGCCGCACCGGACCGGGTCGACCTGGAGACGCACATCGCGGACGTGACCGCGGCGATCGACGCGGTGGACACGGCGTCCGGCCGGGAGATCGTGCTCGTCGGCCACGACTACGGCATCCACCCGGTGCTCGGTGCCGCCGACCGCCGGGCACAGCGCGTCGCCCGGGTCGTGTACCTGGATGCCGGGATGCCACGGGACGGCGTCCCGCCCCTGGCCGCCGTGCCGGACCAGGACCTGCGCGCGCAGCTGGCCGAGCGGGCGGAACGCGGGGAGACGGAGGGCGCGCTGGCGCCGCCGGCCCGTGACGGGTGGCAGCGCTGGGGCAGTACGGCCGGCCTCTCCGACGCGGCACTGGACCGGCTCACCGCCCTGGCCGCGCCGCAGCCGCTGGGCACCCTGCTCCAGCCGCTGCGGCTGACCGGAGCGGCGGCCGCCGTACCCGTCACCGGGATCCTGTGCACCGGGAACGGCGTCGGCATCGACCTGGTGCAACGGCTCGTCGACTTCGGCGACCCCGACCTGGCGGCCCTGGCCGGCCCCCACGTCACCTTCTTCGAACTGCCCACCGGGCACTGGCCGATGCTGTCCTGCCCCGCCGAACTGGCCGACGTCCTGCGGCGTGCCGCGGCCGGCGAGGGGCGCCGCCTCCGACCGGCCGACGGCGCCGGCGAACCGCCCGCCCACCTGCGCCCGTTCCCACTGGACCTGCCCGAGGTCCCCCGGGACCGCAAGGGGCACGTCGACTTCTACGTCCCCGAAGCCGAAGGCCCGCGGCCGGCCGTGGTCCTGGTGCACGGCGGGCCCGTCCCCGCCGGGTCCCGGCCGACCCCGCGCGACTGGCCGACCCTGGTGGGGTACGCCCGTCTCGCGGCCGCCGAGGGCCTGGTCGGGGTGACCTTCGACCACCGGCTGCACGACGTCACCGACTACGAGCGCGCCGCCGACGACGTAGCCGCCGCGGTGGAGCTGGTGCGGGCCGATCCCCGGGTGGACGCCGACCGGGTGGCCCTGTGGTTCCTCTCCGGTGGCGGCCTGCTCGCCGCGGACTGGCTGACGGAGCCCCCGGCCTGGCTGCGCTGCCTGGCCGCCTCCTACCCGATCCTGGCGCCGCTGCCCAACTGGGGGCTGACCGGCGGCCGGTTCCACCCGGCCCGGGCGGTCGAGCAGGCGGGCACCCTGCCCGTCGTCCTGCTCCGTGCGGGACGCGAGACACCGGAGATCGCCGCCACCGTGGCGGCGTTCGTGACCGCGGCCGAGGACTGCGGGACGCACCTGGAACTGGTCGACGTCCCGAACGGCCACCACGGCTTCGAGACCGTCGACGCCCCCGAGGAAACCCGCCCCGCCCTGCTCCGCGCCATGCGCTCGGTGGCGGCCCGCCTGACCGCCTGACAGGCTACGGACGGATCACCGTCCCGCCCCGGGCGCCGGGGCCGATGAAAGAGGGTGCCGCATGCCGGTGCGGATCGAACGGCAGGAGTACGTCACCACGGTCGTCCTCTCCCGGCCGGAGGCCCGCAACGCGGTGGACGGCCCCACGGCCGCCGAACTCGCCGACGCGTTCCGGGCGTTCGAGGCGGACGACACCGCCCGGGTGGCGGTGCTGTGGGGCGAGGGCGGCACCTTCTGCGCGGGCGCGGATCTGAAGGCGATCGGCACCGGGCGCGGCAACCGGGTGGCGCAGGACGGTGACGGGCCGATGGGGCCGACGCGGATGCGGCTGTCCAAGCCGGTGATCGCGGCGGTGTCCGGGCACGCGGTCGCGGGCGGCCTCGAACTCGCCCTGTGGTGCGACCTCAGGGTCGCGGAGGAGGACGCCGTGTTCGGGGTGTTCTGCCGCCGCTGGGGCGTGCCCCTGATCGACGGCGGTACGGTACGGCTGCCCCGGCTGATCGGCACCGGCCGCGCCCTGGACATGATCCTGACCGGCCGGCCGGTCCCGGCCCGTGAGGCGTACGAGATCGGGCTCGTGAACCGCCTGGTCCCGGCCGGACGCGCCCGCGCCGAGGCCGAGGCCCTCGCCGCGTCCGTCGCCCGCTTCCCGCAGGCCTGCCTGCGCAGCGACCGCGCCTCGGTCCTGGACCAGGAGGGCCTGGACGAGCGGACGGCGATGCTCGGTGAACTCCGCCACGGCCAGGGCGTCCTGGCGGAGAGCGCGGAGGGCGCCGCGCGGTTCGCCTCGGGGGCCGGGCGGCACGGCGCGTTCGACACGCCCTGAGCGCGCCCTGAGCGCGCGGGGCGCCCGCTCAGCCGGTGCTCACCCGTACCGGCCCGCCGTCGGGATCGACGCGTTCGTGCCAGCGGGCGGTGAGGGTCAGCGTGCGGTCGGGTGACGCGGTGCCGGCGGTGAGCCGCCGGCGGTGCAGGAGCCGGCCGTCCTGGTGGACGTACAGGACCGGGCGGGACAGCGGGACGCCGGTGCGCAGGACGTGGCGGGCGGGTACGGCGCCCGGGGTGACGCGGTTCGGGGCGATCCAGCGCAGCGGCGCCTCGACGGTCACGGGCACGCCCGGGTCCGGCCAGGGCGCGCCCGCCAGGAAGTCCAGGACCGCGCCGGCCGCCCGGGCGCCCTCGCGGGCCGCGGTGCCGGCGGGCTCCACGGCGTGCAGCAGGTTGCCGGCGGCGAAGACGCCGGGGCGCGAGGTGTGCAGGGTGGTGCCGACGGCGGGGCCGCGGGTGCCCGGGTCCAGGGTGAGGCCGCCGCGCCGGGCCAGTTCGTGCTCGGGCACGAAGTCGCCGGTGAACACCACGGTGTCGCAGGGGAGTACGGCCGTACGTCCGTCCCGGTGGCGGACGCGGACGCCGGACAGCCGTCCGTGGCCGAGGAGTTCGGTGACCGTGGTGTCGGTGAGCAGCGGGGTGCCGTGGCCCAGCCGGGCCGCCCGGGCGCGGGCCCTGCCGGTCTGGGCGCGCGGGTGCTCCGTGACCAGGGCGACGACCTCGGCGCCGGCCGCGCGGACGGTGGCCGCCGCCGCGTAGGAGACGTCCGCCGCGCCGACGACGACCGCGCGGGTGCCGATGTGCTGCCCGAACAGGTGGACCGCCTGCTGGAGTTCACCGGTGGTCCAGACGCCGGCGGGGCGGGTGCCGGGCACCAGCCGGGCGGCGCGCGGGCGTTCGCGGGCACCGGTGGCGAGGACGACGGCCCGTGCCCCGACGGTCTCCGGTCCGCCGGGCCCGACGGTGGTGAGGACGGGACCGGCCGGCGCCCAGTCCAGCGCCGTCACGCCGGTGCGGAGCGTGGCGCCGGCCCGTTCGGCGGCCTCGGTGAGCAGGCGGGCGTAGCGGGGGCCGGTGAGCGGCCGGGTCCAGGTGCCGAAGCCGCCGTGCGCGCAGTGCCGGGGCACCCCGCCGGGCTGCGCCTCCCGCTCCAGCACCTCCACGCGTCCGGCGCCGGCGGCGGCCAGCCGCGCGGCGGCGGCGAGCCCGGCCGGGCCGGCGCCGACGACGAGGACGTCCACGTGCCGCGGGGCCGTCATGGCCGCGGCCCCCGCTCGAACAACTCCCGTACCGCCGCGCCGCAGTAGAACCCCTGGCAGCGGCCGGCCCGCGCGCGGGTGCGGCGGCGCAGGCCCTCCAGGCTGCGCGGCGGGACGGTGGCGGCGAGGGCGTCGCGGATCTCGCCGCGGGAGACGCGCTCGCAGTGGCAGACGAGGGTGCCGTACTCGGGGTCGGCGGCGATGAGGTCGGCCCGCTGGTAGGGGCGCGGGAAGGCCTCGCCGAGGTTGGGCATGGTCACCGGCTCGGGCTCCCGTACCGGGCCCAGGTCGAGACCGCCGTCGGCCAGCAGGCCGGTGACGTGGGCGGCGATGGCCAGGGACGCGGTCAGGCCGGTGGAGCGGATGCCGCCGACGGTGACGTACGCCTGCCCGGGGTGCGCGGTGATCCGGTAGTCCTCGTGCCCGGTGGCCGCGCGCAGCCCGGCGTAGACGGCGGTGACCTCCTCCTCCAGCAGGGCGGGCAGGATGCGCCGGCCCTGCTCCCGCAGCGCGGCCGTCCCGTCGGCGGTGGAGCCGGTGGCCCGCTTGTCGTGCAGGTCCTCGGCGGTGGGGCCGAGCAGGACGTTGCCGTAGACGGTGGGGGCGACCAGGACGCCCTTGCCGAGGGCGGTCGGCACGGGCAGCAGGATGTGCCGGACGAGGGGGCGGGCGAGCTTGTCGTACACCAGGAGCTGGCCTCGGCGCGGGGTGACGGTGAAGTCCTCGTGGCCGAGGGCGCGGTCCAGGGTGTCGGCGTGCAGTCCGGCCGCGTTGACCAGGTGGCGGGCGCGCAGGGTGCCCCGGCCGGTGGTCAGGAGGTGCCCGTCGGCCCGGCGGGCCCGGTGCACGGGCGTGTTCAGGTGCAGGTCCACTCCGGCGCGCACGGCCTGGGTGGCGTAGGCGAGGGTCGTCGTCCAGGGGCAGATGATGCTCTCGCCGGGGACGTGCAGGGCGCCGAGCGCGCCGGGGCCGAGGTGCGGCTCGCGGGCGTACAGCTCCTCGGGGCCCAGCAGCACGGTGTCGGGGTACGCGTTGCGCTCGGCCTTCTCGGCCAGCCGGGGCAGCGCGGCGCGCTGCTCCTCGTCCCAGGCGACCAGCAGGGCGCCGACCCGTTCCACGGGGATGCCGGTCTCGGCCGCGTAGGCGCCGAGCCGCGCGTAGCCCTCGCGGACCAGCCGGGCCTCCAGGGTGCCGGGGGCGGCGTCGAAACCGGTGTGCAGGATCGCGGTGTTGGCCTTCGAGGTGCCCTGGCCGACGTCGTCCTGGGCCTCCAGCAGGGCGACGCGCAGCCGGGGGCGGCGGGCCAGTTCGCGGGCGATCGCGCAGCCGACGACACCGGCACCGACGATCGCCACGTCGTACGGCGCCGAGGGCAGCGGGCCGTCCGCGGTGACCGTCACGAGCCGAGGAGGGCCGCGACGGCGCCGCGGAACCCGGCGCGGCGTTCGGCGGCCTGGCCGGCGCTGATGCGGGGCTCGTACACGGCGGCGGGTTTCCAGTCGGGCAGGGCGTCCTCGACGCTCAGGCCGGGGTGCGCGCCGAGCCGGGCGAGGGTGGCGGCGCCGAGCGCGGTGGCGTCGGGCAGCGCGGACACCTCCACGGGGCGTTGCAGCAGGTCGGCCTGGGTCTGCATGAGGAGCGCCGAGCGGGTCAGGCCGCCGTCGACGCGGAGCGTGTCCAGCGGCGCGTCCAGGTCGCCGGCGGCCGCGTCGGCGAGTTCGGCGACCTGGGCGGCGATGCCCTCGCACAGGGCGCGCACCAGGTGCCCGGGGGTGGTGTCGAGGCCGAGGCCGGTGAGGGAGCCGCGTACGTCGCCGCGCCACCAGGGGGCGGCGAGTCCGGCGAGGGCCGGGACGAAGGTGACCCCGCCGCTGTCGGGGACGGTGCCGCCGACCGGGTCGAGGTCGGCGGCGGAGGAGATGACGCCGAGGCCGGTGAGCCAGCGGACGGCGGAGGCGGCCGTGTAGACCTGGCCGTCCAGGCAGTAGGCGGTGTGTCCGTCGAGCCGCCAGGCCACGCAGCCGACCAGGCCCGAGTCGCCGCGCCGGGGGCGGTCGCCGGTGTGCGCGAGCAGGAACGCGCCGGTGCCGTAGGTGCACTTGGCGGCGCCGGGGCCGGTGACGCGCTGGGCGAGCAGCGCGGCCTGCTGGTCGACGATCAGTCCGGTGAGCGGGATCTCGGGGCCGAACGCCCGGGTGGTGCCGACCGGCTGGGCGGCGTCGGTCACCTCGGGCAGGCGTTCGCCGGCCAGGCCGTACAGGTCGAGGGCGCGCGGGGACCACTCGGTGCGGTCCAGGTCGAGCAGCTGGGTACGGCCGGCGGTGGCGGCGTCGGTGGCGAAGGCGCCGGTGAGGCGGTGGACCAGCCAGGCGTCGGAGGTGGTGACGACGCCCTCGCGGGTGAGGTGGCGGCGGATCCAGGCCATCTTCGGTGCGGCGAAGTACGGGTCGAGGGGGAGCCCGGTGAGCTGCCGCAGCTCTTCCGCGTGCTCGGCGAGCCCGGCGCAGACGGTCTCGGCCCGCCGGTCCTGCCAGACCAGGGCGTCGGTCAGCGGGCGGCCGGTGGCCGGGTCCCAGGCGAGGACGGTCTCGCCCTGGTTGGCGAGTCCGAACGCGACGACGTCCTCGCCGGCCTCGGCGAGCGCGCGCCGGCCGGCGTCCACCACCGAGTCGTACAGCTGGGCCGGGTCCACCTCGACCAGGCCGCCGGGCAGATGGCGGGGCCGCACCTCGGCGAAGGCGGAGCCGAGCACCCCGCGTTCCGGGCACACCACGAGCGCCTTGGTGCCGGACGTTCCCTGGTCGACGGCGAGCACCGGTCCGGTCATCGCGCGTCCTCCGCTCCAGCCGTGAAGATCACCGCGCCAGCCTGCCGTCGCCCGGGCCCGGCGTCAAGGCTCCCCCGCCAGGTCAACTTGCCTTACCGGATAGTTGACTTGGTAACAATGGTACGGCGGGAACCTGCGCCTCTATAGTGACCGCCGACCACACGAGGCATCTCAATACCGCCCAGGGGAGGGCTGTTGCAACGTCACCCCGCCACCTCGCCCGTGCGCCAGTGGCCGGGGGCCCGCTGATGGCCAGAGACGGAGCCCGCCCCTCCTACGACCCCGCCGGCCCCGACCACGCCCTGCGCGCCGCCCTCCAGGACCTGCGCACCGGCCGCTGGATGGCCATGCGCACCCTGCTCGCGGAGACCACCGAGTGGTGGCAGTGGACCCAGCGCACCCAGGTCCTGGCGGCGGCCGCGGCCGGCACCGACGTGGTGCGGGCCTGGCTCGCCGAGGAACCGGACAGCGCGCACGCGGTGGTGATGCACGCCCGGGTCGGCGTGGAGCGCGCCCTGCGGGCCCGGCGCGAGCGGCACCGCCGTACCCACGAGTTGTGGATCGAGGCGTGGGACGCGGCCCAGTCGGCCACCGAGGCCGCCCCTGAGGACCCGGTGCCCTGGGTGTGTCTGCTGGCGCTGGCCCAGCTCGATCCGGAGCAGCGCTGGGAGGAGCACCGGACCGCAGCGCCGGAGCCGATGCTGCCGCCCGGCCCCTGGGGGCTGCTGGCCGAGGCCGGCAGGCGCGACCCGTTCAACCGCGAGGCCCACCACCGGATGCTGCAGTTCCTGTACGTGCGGGGTGGTTCGGGCCGGCTCGCGGAGGCCTCCGGGTACGCGCAGTGGGCCGCCGGCCAGGCGCCGCCCGGTTCCGCGCTGCACCTGCTGCCGCTGTACGTCCGGGTCGAGCGCTACCGCCGGGACAGCGGGCACGACGCGGCGCTGGACCTGCACTGGGTGGTGGAGGAGGCGGCCCGTGAGTCCCGGCGCGCGCTGGACTCCTGGTTCGAGCGGACGCGGCCCGCCGAGCGCGCGCTGCCGGACCTCAACCACCTGGCGCACGCCCTGTGGGGCTCGCTCCAGTTCCCGGAGGCGGCCCGGGTGTTCGAGGCGATCGGCCCGTACTTCACGCCCCCGCCGTGGATGTACCGCACCCCGGACCGGGACCGGGCCGTGGAGATCTTCGTGCAGGCCCGGGACCGCTGCCGGGCCGCCGCGGACGGCTCCCGCCCCTGAACCACGTCCGCCCACGCCCCCGCCCCCGAACGCACAGCCCTCCGCTCCACCCCCGAACGTTCCCGTCGCACGTGCCCGTTGGAAACCGTCGATACCGGAGGTCCCCCGCGTGTCCCCCACCCCCGACCCCTCACCCGCTCCCGTGCCCTCCCCCGGTCTGCCGCAGCAGGACGAGGAGCAGCGGCTGCGCGAACTCGGCTACCGGCCGGTGCTGGCCCGCCGCATGGGCGGCTTCGGCAACTTCGCGATCAGCTTCTCGGTGATCTCGATCCTGTCCGGCTGCATGACCCTGTACGGCTTCGGCCTGAACACCGGCGGCCCCGCCGTGATGCTGTGGGGCTGGGCCGGCGTCGGCCTGTTCGTGCTCTGCGTCGGCCTGGCGCTCGCCGAGGTCACCAGCGCCTACCCGACCTCCGGCGCCCTGTACTACATGGCCGACCGGCTCGGCGGCAGACGCTGGGGCTGGTACACCGGCTGGCTGAACCTGCTCGGCCTGCTCGGCGCGATCGCCGGCATCGACTACGGCGCCGCCCTGTTCGCGGGCGCGTTCGCCAACCTCCAGTGGGGCTTCGAGCCCACGCCCGGCAAGACCATGCTGATCTTCTGCGCCATCCTGCTGCTGCACGCGGTGCTGAACCTGTTCGGCGTCCGCCTGGTCAGCGTGCTCAACTCGGTCAGCGTGTGGTGGCACCTGGCGGGCGTCGCCCTGATCGTCGGCGCGCTGGCCGTCTTCCCCGACCACCACCAGTCGCCGTCCTTCGTGTTCACGAAGTTCGTCAACGGGACCGGCTGGGACAACCCGCTGTACGTCGCGGCGATCGGTCTGCTCCTCGCGCAGTACACCTTCTCGGGCTACGACGCCTCCGCCCACCTGTCCGAGGAGACCTCGCACGCCTCGGTGGCCGCCTCGCGCGGCATAGTACGCGCCATCTGGGCGTCCTGGCTGGCCGGTTTCGTGCTGCTGGCCGGTCTGACCTTCGCCATCCAGGACTACGACGCCACCCGCACCACCGACACCGGCGTGCCTCCCGCCCAGATCCTGCTCGACGGTCTCGGCACCGACGGCGCGAGCGCGCTGCTCCTCGTCGTCATCGTCGCCCAGCTGTTCTGCGGGAACGCCGAGGTCGCCGCGGCCAGCCGGATGGTGTTCGCGTTCAGCCGGGACGGCGCGCTGCCCGGCTCCCACCTGTGGCGCAAGGTGAGCGGCCGCACCCAGACCCCGGTCGCCGCCGTCTGGCTGTCGGTCGTGGTGGCCTGCGTCCTCGCCCTGCCGTCGCTGTACTCGGCGACGGCGTACAACGCGGTGACCGCCATCAACGTCATCGGCATCACCCCGGCCTACGCCATCCCGGTGTACCTGCGGCTGCGCGCCGGCGACCGGTTCCGGCCGGGGCCGTGGCACCTGGGCCGCTGGAGCAGGCCGATCGGCTGGATCGCGGTCGTGTGGGTGGCGTGCGTGACGGTCCTGTTCTGCCTGCCGCAGGCCTCGCCGGTCACGGTCGACACGATGAACTACGCTTCCGTCGCCCTCGCCGTGGTCCTGATCCTCGCCAGCGTCTGGTGGTATGTGGCCCGCCGGTCGTACGGCACGCCCACCACCGCGGCGTACGGCAGCGACCGCGACCAGGCGGAACTCGCCGAGGGCATCGTCTGAGCCGGCTGTCCGTGAAGCGCCGGTCCTGGTACGAACCGGTGTGCCGGATACGGCAGGATGAACGAGCGCGCCGGTCACCGGAGTTCCTTCGGCCGGCGCGATCGCACATCCCGGACATCGAGCAGGTGACAACGTGACGACACTTCACAAGTGGTGCTCCGCAGCGGTTCCGCGCCCCGGAGGTGACCGGTGAACCGCACGCCGACCCTGGACGACCTCGTTCTCGCCGGCATCGCCCTGGGGGCCGGCCTGGTGCTCGCCTTCATGTCGCGCACCCTGCTGCGCTGGCTCGCCAAGCACGCCAAACGCACCCGCTGGAGCGGTGACGACGTCATCGTGGACGCGCTGCGCTCCGTCGTCCCCTGGGCGGCGATCGCGGGCGGCGCGGCGGCGGCCACGGCCGTCCTGCCGTGCACCAAGCCCGTCCAGAACCACGTGTACCAGGTGCTCCAGGTCTGGGTGATCGTCGTGGTGACGTTCTCCGCGGCCCGGGTGATCGCCGGTCTGGTCCGTACGGTCACCCAGTCCCGTTCGGGCGTCGCGGGCTCGGCGACCATCTTCGTCAACATCACCCGGGTCCTGGTCCTGGCCATCGGTTTCCTGGTGGTCCTGCAGACCCTCGGCATCTCCATAGCGCCCCTGCTGACCGCTCTGGGTGTCGGTGGTCTGGCGGTCGCCCTGGCCCTCCAGGACACCCTCGCCAACCTTTTCGCGGGCGTCCACATCCTCGCCTCCAAGACCGTCCAGCCGGGCGACTACATCCGGCTGAGCAGCGGCGAGGAGGGCTACGTCGTCGACATCAACTGGCGCCAGACCACGGTCCGCCAGCTCTCCAACAACCTGGTGGTCATCCCCAACGGCCAGCTCGCCAAGGCCAACATGACGAACTTCACCCGTCCCGAACAGGAGCTGACCGTCCTGGTGCAGGTCGGGGTGGGCTACGAATCCGACCTGGAGCACGTGGAGCGGGTCACCGCGGAGGTGGTCACGGAGGTCATGACGGACGTGACCGGCGCCGTCCCCGACCACGAGCCCGCGATCCGCTTCCACACCTTCGGCGACTCCCGGATCGGCTTCACGGTGATCCTCGGCGTCGGCGAGTTCAGCGACCAGTACCGGATCAAGCACGAGTTCATCAAGCGTCTGCACCGCCGCTACCGCGAGGAGGGCATCCGCATCCCGGCCCCCACCCGCACGGTCTCCCTCCAGCCTGGCTCGGCGCTGATCCCGCACCAGCGCACCGGGGAGGACGTCACCGGCGGGGCGGCCGTGGCCGACTGAGCCGCACCGGCCGGACCGTCCCTGGGAGCGGACGGGGATCTTGGGCATCCGTAGCCAGGAGATCTTCGTCGCCGTCAGGAGGAAGCCGGCATGACCGTACCCGTGCGCCAGGTCCGAGGGGCGGAGCGCCGTCGGCGCTTCGACCTGCGCAGCACCGCGATGTTCTTCGTCCTGCTCGCGATCGTCCTGTGCGTCCTCGCGTTCCTGGCGCGCACGGCGGCGGGCATGGTCGAACGCCGCCCGGTCTGGGCCGCGGTCCTGGCGGTGCTCGCCGTGGCCGCCGCGCTCCGGCTCCGTTCCCGCCGGCGCCGCCTCTCCGCCGGCAGGTACGCGGTCCGGGCCGCCCGGGCGCTGGAGGAAGCCGCCGACAAGGCCTCCGACACGCTCGCCGCCGCGCCGGCAGCCGAGCCCGCCGCCCGCCTGGCCTCGGCCGATCTCACCACGGCCGGCCTCACCGCGGCCGAAGACACCGTCGTCGACCTCACCGCGCTCGACCCCGACGGTTTCGAGCAGGCGATAGCGGAGCTGTGCGTGCTCGCCGAGTGCCGCGAGGTGGAGGTGGTGGGCGGAGCCGGCGACCTCGGGGCGGACGTCGTCGCCCTCACCCCGGACGGGCGGCGCCTGGTCATCCAGTGCAAGCAGTACGGCGACGACAACAAGGTCGGCTCCCAGGACATGCAGCGCTTCGGCGGGACCTGCTTCACCATCCACGAGGCCGATGTCGCCGCGGTGGTCACCACGAGCGACTTCACGACCCCCGCCCTCGAGTACGCGCTCCAGTGCGGCATCGTCTGCGTGAACGGCGACGACCTGGAGGCCTGGCGCCGGGGCACCGGCCCCAGCCCCTGGGAGCGGGCGCCCCTCGGCCCCTGAACGGCGGGCCTCCCGCGCCGGCCGGCGCCCGCCGGCGGCGGACGTTCCGGTCACGGACTACCCTCGAACCAGCATGACCTCGTCCCCCGACCCCCGCTCGCTCGACCAGCTGCTGGACGCCCTCGCCCGGCAGCCGTTCCGGGCGCGGTTCCACCTGCGCGGGCGGGACCGGGCGACCGCCGGGCTGAAGGGCCCGGCGACCCTCCGGTGGCACGCCTACGACCTGATCGCCAAGCGGCTGGCGCCGGCCGAGCCGTACAAGGACGGCAAGCAGACCCCGTACCGGGGGCATCCGGTCTTCGTGGCCCAGCACGCGACCGCCACCTGCTGCCGGGGCTGCCTCCAGCGCTGGCACGGGATCCCGAAGGGGCGGACCCTGACCCGGGACGAACACGTGTACGTGGTGAACGTGATCTGCCACTGGATCGCGCGCGAGATGGCCGGTGGCGATTTTTCCGGCCAGGACCCCTGTCGAGCCGACCCCGGTCACGAGATATCTTGATGTCGAGCAATGTTGCAGACGTGGAGCGGAGCACCCGGTGACTGACTCGACCATCATCTACACCTACACAGACGAGGCCCCGGCCCTGGCGACGCATTCGTTCCTGCCGGTGATCCAGGCGTACGCCTCGCAGGCCGGTGTGCCCGTGACGACCCGGGACATCTCGCTGGCCGGGCGCATCATCGCCGTCTTCCCGGAGTACCTGAACGAGGACCAGCGCATCCCCGACGCGCTGACCGAGCTGGGCGAGCTGGCCAAGACCCCCGCGGCCAACATCATCAAGCTGCCGAACATCTCGGCGTCCATCCCGCAGCTGAAGGCCGCCGTCGCCGAGCTGCAGGCCAAGGGCTACGCGCTGCCGGACTACCCGGACGACCCGAAGACCGACGAGGAGCGCGAGATCCGCGCCCGCTACGACAAGGTCAAGGGCTCCGCCGTCAACCCGGTGCTGCGCGAGGGCAACTCCGACCGCCGTGCCCCGGCCTCGGTGAAGAACTACGCCAAGACCCACCCGCACCGCATGGGCGCCTGGTCCGGCGAGTCCAGGACCAACGTGGCGACCATGGGCGAGAACGACTTCCGCTCCACCGAGAAGTCCGTCGTCATCTCCGAGGCGGGCACGCTCAGGATCGAGCTGGTCGGCGAGGACGGCACCACCACCGTCCTGAAGGAGTCCGTACCGGTCCGCCAGGGCGAGGTCGTCGACGCCTCCGTTATGCGCGTCGCCGAGCTGAACACCTTCCTCGCCGCGCAGGTCGCCCGCGCCAAGGAAGAGGGCGTCCTGTTCTCCGTGCACCTGAAGGCCACGATGATGAAGGTCTCCGACCCGATCATCTTCGGTCACGTGGTGCGCGCCTTCTTCCCGAAGACGTTCGCGAAGTACGGCGAGACCCTCAAGGCGGCCGGCCTCACCCCCAACGACGGCCTCGGCGGCATCCTGAAGGGCCTGGAGAACCTGCCGGAGGGCGCCGAGATCAAGGCCTCCTTCGACGCCGAGATCGCCGAGGGCCCGGACCTGGCGATGGTCGACTCCGACAAGGGCATCACCAACCTGCACGTGCCGTCGGACGTCATCATCGACGCCTCGATGCCGGCCATGATCCGCACCTCCGGCCACATGTGGGGCGCGGACGGCCAGGAGCACGACGCCCTCGCCGTGATCCCGGACTCCTCCTACGCCGGTGTCTACCAGGCCGTCATCGACGACTGCCGGGCCAACGGCGCCTACGACCCGTCCACCATGGGCTCGGTCCCGAACGTGGGCCTGATGGCGCAGAAGGCCGAGGAGTACGGCTCCCACGACAAGACCTTCGAGATCCCGGCCGCCGGCACCGTCCGCCTGACCGACCAGGCCGGCAACGTGCTGATCGAGCAGCCGGTCGCGCAGGGCGACATCTTCCGCGCCTGCCAGACCAAGGACGACCCGATCCGCGACTGGGTCAAGCTGGCCGTCACCCGCGCCCGCGCCACCGGCGACCCGGCCGTGTTCTGGCTGGACGAGACGCGCGCCCACGACGCGCAGCTGATCGCCAAGGTCAAGCAGTACCTGCCCGAGCACGACACCGAGGGCCTGGACATCCGCATCCTGTCCCCGGTCGAGGCCACCAAGCTGTCGGTGGAGCGCATCCGCCGCGGTGAGAACACCATCTCGGTGACCGGCAACGTGCTGCGCGACTACCTGACCGACCTCTTCCCCATCCTGGAGCTGGGCACCAGCGCCAAGATGCTGTCGGTCGTCCCGCTGATGGCGGGCGGCGGCCTGTTCGAGACGGGCGCCGGCGGCTCCGCGCCCAAGCACGTCCAGCAGCTGGTCAAGGAGAACTACCTGCGCTGGGACTCCCTCGGTGAGTTCTTCGCCCTGGTGCCGTCCTTCGAGCAGTACGCGGCGACCACCGGCAACACCCGCGCCAAGGTCCTCGCCGACACCCTGGACCGCGCCACGGCGACCTTCCTCAACGAGGACAAGTCCCCGACCCGGCGCGTCGGCGGCATCGACAACCGCGGCAGCCACTTCTACCTGTCGCTGTACTGGGCGCAGGAGCTGGCGCAGCAGACCGACGACGCCGGCCTGGCCAAGGCCTTCGCGCCGCTCGCCGAGACCCTCGCCGCGAACGAGCAGAAGATCGTCGAGGAGCTGATCGCGGTCCAGGGCTCCCCGGCCGACATCGGCGGCTACTACCAGGTTGACAAGGCCAAGGCGGACGCGGTCATGCGCCCGTCGGCCACCTGGAACGAGGCCCTCGCGTCCCTGAGCTGACGCCCACGGCGCCCGCACGACCGCGCCCCGGCCGGCACCGCCCGGCCGGGGCGCGGTCGTGCGTGCCGCGGGCCGTTGTCAGTGGGGTGTGGCACCTTGATCACGCACGATGCCACCGACGACGCCCTGGAGCGGCCTGTGACCCCCTTCGACCTCCTGCCCGGTGATCCGGACTCCCCCGTGCTGCTGCACGTGCCGCACTCGGCGCGGGCGATACCCGATGACGTGCGCGCCGGGATCGTGCTGGACGACGGGGAGCTGGAGCGAGAGCTGGACCGGATCACGGACGCGCACACCGCCGAGATCGCCGAGCGGGCCGCCGCGCTCGCCGGGATGCGGCCCTGGAGGTTCGTGAACCGGCTGTCGCGGCTGGTGGTGGACCCTGAGCGGTTCCCGGACGAGCGGGAGGAGATGGCGGCGGTCGGCATGGGCGCCGTGTACACGCGGACCACGCAGCGGGGCATGCTGCGGCCCGCGGACACCGACCCGGAGCCGCTGCTCGCCCGCTATTTCCGGCCGTACGCCGCGGCCATGACCCAGGCGGTGGCCGGCCGGCTGGCCGCGACCGGCCGGGCCGTGATCGTCGACGTCCACTCGTACCCGTCCGAGCCGCTGCCGTACGAACTCCACGGCACCGGCCCGCGCCCGCCGGTCTGCCTCGGCACGGACGCCTTCCACACCCCGCCGGAGCTGACCGAGGCCGCGCGCAAGGCGTTCGCCGACTGCGGCGGCACGGGCCTGGACAGCCCGTTCGCCGGGACGTACGTGCCGCTGGACTTCTACGGCACGGACGCCCGCGTCGGTGCCCTGATGGTGGAGATCCGGCGGGACACCTACATGACGGAACCGTCCGGCCCACCCGGCCCGGGCCTGAACCCCCTCGCCACCGCACTGGCAACCCTCGTGAACTCGATCAGCCCCTGAACCACGCGCCCGCAGACCGGACGGGCCGGACAAAACCAGCCGACCCGCCCGCCCGCAGACCGGACGGGCCGGACAAAACCAGCCGGCCCGCCCGGCCCAGGCCCGAACCGCCCCGCCACCGCGCCGACAGCCCCCGTGGGCTCGGTCAGACCCCGAGCCGCCCCACGACGATCACCTGGGCGCAGGTCCGCGACCGCAGCGCGGACAGGCCGGACGAAACCGGGCGACCCCGCCCGGCCCAGGCCCGAACCGCCCCGCCACCGCGCCGACAGCCCCGTGGGCCCGGTCAGACCCCGAGCCGCTCCACG